>DATKVW010000193.1:0-4723 GCA_035529875.1 Dehalococcoidales bacterium
TTAATGAGGCTAGTTATCTACCTTACCCCCTTAGATATTTGTTAGCAACCTACCCCATTTATCCCCCTCCCTTACAAAGGGAGGGGGAAGTTGTTGTGTAAGAGAGGCGAAGCCTCTCTTTGACTCTCCTTATAGTATCTGCTCCTTCTCAAGGAGAGGGGGAAATTATTTTTAAGAGGAGCTTTGCCCCTCTATACTTCCCTCTCAGGTGCTTGAGCAAAGAGCTAGCAGCCCCTCAAGCAACATCCGGGCTGCCTTTTTATCCAGTGGCTTATTATTATTGCCGCACTTGGGCGACTGAATACAGCTGGGACAGCCCTCATCACAGGGGCACTCGGTAATTGTCTTTAGAGTAGCTTGCCACAGTTCTTTCACCAAGTCAAACCCCTTCTCGGCGATACCAACACCCCCGGGGTAGGCATCGTAAATAAATATCTGGGCTCTCCCGGTATCAGGGTGGAGAGGAGTGGACACGCCGCCAATATCATTGCGGTCACACAGGGCAAACAGGGGAAGAATGGCGATAGCAGCATGCTCAACAGCGTGTAGTCCGCCGGCAAGGTCTGATTGAGCTTTAACCAGTCGGGCGATGACCTCATCAGGCAGGTCAAACCACAGAGCCACCGTAGGGAAATGCTGAGGTGGCAGGTCAAGGGGTTCCTCGCCGATTACCTCCTCGGTGAACTGCGCCTTTTTTCTGAAGCCGACGATGGTAGTGGTAACCTCCACCTCACCCAGGCATACCCTGACCTGTCCGCAGCTTTTCTCACTGATTATCCTGACCACATGTAAATCGGTGATATCCTTAGCCTGGGTATAGTAAGCAGCGTTGGTAGGCACGGCATAGGCGGTGCGCCCGGCTAAGTCGAGCTCCTCGACCAGATAGGATTCTCCCTGATGGAGATAAATGGCACCGGGATACACCTGAAAAAAAGCGACACTGGCCTCCACGGTCTCCAGCAAGGAACCGGTGGAAGCGTCCATAAGGGCAAAGTTTTCCCCCGATGTAGAACGAATATTGATACGCTGAGCCGGGTAAGCAATAGCGGGGGACAGATACCAGCGCTTATTACGCTCCTTAAGCATACCCAGCCCTTCCAGTTCAGTTATTTCCCCACCCAGATTGGAGCCAAAGATTGCCTCATCACTGCTGGTTAGCGGCAACTCCCAGGCAGCACATAGCAGATGGGCTTTCAGAATATAGGGATTAGACGGGTTGACCAGGGCATTTTCAAAATTTTTGCCGAAAAAGAAGTCGGGGTGACGCATAAAATACTGGTCTAAGGGATTATCCAGACCGATGAGGAAACTCAGCGACTTACCCCTGCCCCGACCACTCCTCCCCACCTGCTGCCAGGTGCTGGCGATACTGCCGGGGTAACCGGTAAGCACCGTAGCGTCAAGCTCACCAATATCTATACCAAGCTCTAAGGCGGTGGTAGCCACCACTCCCAGAAGCTGACCGCTAAACAGCTCCTGCTCTATCTGGCGGCGTTCCTGCGGTAGATAGCCCGCCCGGTAGGGTTTTATTTTCTTGGTTAAGGCAGGAGCGATTTCAGCCAGCCTTTGCCGGGAATAGTTGTAAATAAGCTCGGTCAGCCGGCGGGTACGGGCAAAGGTCAGGCTGTGAATTTCGTGGCTCACCAGCTCGGCAAACAGGTTAGCCGCCTCACTGTTAGCACTACGCCGCACACTGCGGGCAGCATCTATGATGGGCGGATTCCAGAAGACAAACTCCTTACCACCGTGAGGCGCACCATCGCCAGCCACCACCTCAAAAGGTAAGCCCACCAGTTTCTCGACATGCTCACCGGGGTTGGCTATGGTGGCGGAACAGCAAATGAACTGAGGGCTTGAGCCGTAATGGCGACACAGTCGGCGCAGGCGGCGTAACACACAGGCAACATGGGAGCCAAAAACACCACGATAGGTATGAGCTTCATCCACCACCACATACCTCAAACGACTCAGTAACCCTGACCACTGGTGATGATTGGGCAGTATGCCAATATGAAGCATATCCGGATTGGTGAGTATTACCCTGGCCCGCTTTCTTATATCAGCCCGCTCCTCCTGAGGGGTATCCCCGTCAAAAGTAGCCGATTCCCCTAATTTGAATAATTTAGGATAAAACAATTCCTGCAGACCGCGCCACTGGTCTTGAGCCAGAGCCTTGGTGGGGAAAAGGTAAAGGGCACGACTACCCGGCTCGTTTAGCATCGCCTCCATAACAGGGATGTTATAGCACAGGGTCTTGCCGCTGGCAGAGGAAGTGGTCACCATTACATTTCTGCCGTTTCGGGCATTATTCACCGCTTCCGCCTGGTGAGTGTATAGAGGTAACAGTCCGTGCTGCTCAAGACAATCATGAAGGCTACTATCCAGAGGTTCACTCAAGTCAGCGTAGCTGGCATCACGGGATGGAATGTGCTCTATATGAGCAATCTGACCGCTATAGGCAGGTTGAGAGGTAAGATAATGGAGGAAAGTCGTATAATCCGCTATGGCTCCCATCTCTAGACAGGCAGAATCTCAATATCATAGTTGAGTATCTCTACCTCAAGCCGACTATTGCTAATAAAGTCCGCTATCTTGGACAAAACTTCGTCTGTATGCCGCTTATCATTACTAACGCAACAGATTCCCAATGTGGACAACTGCCATAAATCATTATCATCAACTTCAGCCACGGAAACATTAAATTTGTTTCTGACCCGAGTGGTGATGGATTTCAGCACTCGCCGTTTACCCTTGAGTGATAGATTTTCGGGTAAGCGAAGCTTAACCTTACACACACCGATATTCATGACCTATATAGCTGACAATGACCGACAGACCCAAAGGAGACAATAAGATATGTAATACAGTGTCTAATATACTCTCCCCCAATTTACCAAGTCAAGTTGAGAGAAGGGGTTACCAACCCCTCTAAACAAATTCTAAATCCATTCCAAAACCAACGAGATTATTTATCAACCTCGCCTCATTATAGATGGCAACTATCCCTTAAAGGCAAGTAAAATGGAATACTAGAGAATGGGTAGGGGAGTCCTTACTTGGCAACGTCTTGCCCCCTTTAAGTCGCTAGCAAACCTAAGACAGTAAGGTGCCTCTACCCACAAGAATTATACTACTAAAATGGGTGGTGTTAAAATATATTTGTGAGAAAAATTTTACTTTTAGTTATGCCTAAAGCTACCAATAGGGGCTTGACAAAATTTGTGAAATATGCTAGGTATTGACATTTTGTAATACCCTGCCTTACTCTGTATTAGTAAGAAGAAAGTGCCATAACTTATATGGGGGTGAATTATGGTAACTCAAGTAGTAAAATTGAGTGTTAGTTTGGACAAAGATTTAATTGCGTTTGCTGATGAAGTTGCAAGCGAGGAGAATATTAGCCGTAGTAGAGTTATATCCAATTGTCTTAGCGAGTTTGCCCAAAAACGTAAAATGCAACTGATGGAAGAGGGCTATAAGGTAATGGCTAAGGAAAATTCTGATTTTGCAAAGTTGGCTTTCGCATTACAGGGTGAGGTAGCTTTAAGGCAGGCCTAAAGCAACAATGTCAAAAGAGATAAAAAGGGGCGAAATATACTGGGTAGATTGGAGTCCTGGTCGAGGGAGTGAACAAACTGGCATAAGGCCCGCCCTTATCATTCAGAATGACGTTGGGAACACCCATAGCCCAACAACCATTGTTGCCGCTACTACTACAGCATTTATCAAAGAATACCCCTTTGTAGTCCCAATCCCCAAAAGGGTAAGTGGATTACCTCAAGATTGTAAAGTTAATCTATCAACAATACTAACAATTGACAAATCTTGCCTTGGCAAAAAATGCGGAGAATTAGATGCAACGGAAATGGCTAAAGTAGACGAGGCTATAAAAGCTAGTTTGGAGCTAATGGAATAGTGGTGATGTCTAGAGTCAAAAAAGATATAGCAACCTACCCCCTTTATCCCCCTCCCTTACCAGGGAGGGGGAAATAATTTTAAAAGAGGGGCTAACGCCCCTCTTAAACACCCCGCTTTCTCAAAACAGCTCCTAACTTCTAAGTCCTGAACCTGAAGGTTGGTTTTCTAGTCTTGGTAATTAGTGCTTTGAATTTGTTTAGAGTTTCGTGCTTAGAATTTAGGATTTCACAGGCTACATCCTTCCTAGCTGTTCGTTTAGAACCTACCCCCTTTATCCCCCTCCCTTACCAGGGAGGGGGAAATAATTTTAAAAGAGGGGGTATACCCCTCTAAAAATTATCTTCCCCTTCCCCTTATCAAGGGGAAGGGGATACAGGGGATAGGGTTAATGAACAATCTCACCACTTAATTTACACCCCATCCTGACTTATGCTATAATTTGTTGAATTTTGATTATACGGGTAAAGAAATACAGGAGCACAATTTGGACAAAAGTAAAAAGACGGACACTATCAACAAATTTCAGTCGCATGAAGGAGACACCGGCTCGACAGAGGTGCAGGTAGCTCTACTTACTGAGAGGATAAAACAACTAACCGGGCATATGGTGGCAAATCGGCATGATTTCCCAGCGAAGCGCACCTTGCTTATGCTTGGAGGAAGAAGAAAAAGACTGCTAGCCTACCTGAGTCGAGAGGGTATAAACCGATACCGCGGTCTCATCACCAAGCTCGGTCTGCGCAAATAAGGCTTAAGAGGAGGAATTCTTGATAAAATCACAATCCCAGAAACAGGAGGTTGGGGG
>DATKVW010000194.1:0-6312 GCA_035529875.1 Dehalococcoidales bacterium
TTACCCACGGTCCTGCGCCGACGTCTAGCTTGTTTTATCTCTTCCGGCACCTGATAATTCGTTAGTACCAGCTTTCTCGCTTCCTCCCAGGTTATCGGCTTGCCTTGAATATCTCGAAGTTCATAGGGTCTATTTTCTTGCAGTACCGCCAGTATCCTGGCTCCGATGTGACTCATCACCGCGCCCATAGCCTGTTTGTGATTCTTACCATTGTGGACCATCTCTCGATAGTAGATGGAGGCTAATTGAGGATCGTAACGCCGACCTATCTGGCTTGCCTGATAGAGGGCCCATCTCATGATGGACGGACCAGCTTTAGTCATCCTCAGTCCTTTAGCTTCGGTGTTAGATGACTGCCTGGAATCCGGTACTACCCCATTGTAGTTGGCGAAAGCTGACTGGCTTCGAAAACGTGTCGGGTCTCCGACGACAGCCAGAAAAACAGGGGCTGTTAGTTCTCCTACACCGGGTATGGTACGCAGGTTATCAGAAGGGTGGATCTCCTGATAAAGTATCTCTATCCGCCGGGCTATTGCGTCGGACTCGGCTTCTTCCGCCTCCATTAGCCTCAGTTCTCGAGCTATTTCATCCTGGAAATCAGCAAAGAAGTCATCATTCACCGCTCCAGAAGAGCGAGACATCTCATAGATAGTCGCTATATTTTGGCAGGCCCGATATACCCAGTGGCTTTCATTCGCCTCTTTTTTACCCCTGACTCTTGCCCGGGTCAGAAAGCGGTTTAGAGCTTTCTCACCAGCCCGCACCACAGCCAGAGGATTAAGTTGAGTGCGCAAGAATTCTCTACCCTGGGGTGACCATAGATTTGAGAAAGGTTGCCGTACTCCGGGAAGGTAGCCATCTATGATTGCCAATATCCGTTTCTTGCGTCCGGCAATGTCACCCTCCAGACGCTGCCGTTGACGAGCCAGGCGCAGTATGGCATTGATCTTGGCTGGGGGAAGATATACTTCATTCAGCCGCTCGATATCAACGAAAGGCATCTTGGCCAAGGTAAGAGCGTCTATCCGGTCACTCTTGGCAGAGCGGCGCAGATACTTGCGCAGGGCAACGACATTCCGTGCCTGAGTCCTTACCAGACGGCAATCAGGATGCCTCGCCCGTATGTAAACGGCTATCACGAGCCATGCCAAACCGGTAGGCTCAAAGACAATGACGGGATTGGAGCCATCGCGGAAAACACGCTCCTCTAGCTTTGCTAATCCCTCGGGGCTGGTCTCAAAACCGAAGCCATCACATGATTGGGCCTCTTCGTCCAGACAACGTACTTTGTGTTCTCCCACACCAGCCAGGTCAATACCTACACTTTTGATCATCCACTATCTCCTAACCAGTATTCGGGCTCGGTAGTCATTTAGCCGGCTTCTCTGCCCATACTTGTGACCAATGCGGAGCTGTCTATTTTAGACACCCCAATTTCCTAAAGCGGGCCACCTGAGACCCGGCAGGCATTCTTTTTGGCGGGGCAGCTTTTGGCTCCCCAGTATTTTGTGCACCTCACCGGAACCCGTAAACCTATCATATCCCCTGATGATTTCAATTGCACTCTCTAGCCTTAGAAGTAATATACAAGTATTTTGTTACCTCATTGCACTTTATAGCGTATTGTTCAAAGGGGTAACAATGCAAGCGATTGTTGAACGGAGTTTCCTTCCCAAACTCAGCCTGAAATAGTTACTAATTATGCTCCCTTGGTAAAGCTTTTACTCTTATTGTACCTTTGCGCAAAACCAATGTGGAAATCAGCATCACACCTTTTCTAGCTATATTATCTTTCAGTGTGCCAATACCTTTTGCTTTAGCTTGCTAACTTGGGTTATAATGCTCACTAACTGAGAGCACGCATTTGAGCTTTTCCAGACCGGAGGAATAAGCCAGTTGGAAAAAGTAATTGTCACCGGTGGAGCTGGTTTTATTGGCTCACATCTGGCAGAGGAGCTGGCAAATCGAGGCTATAGTGTTGTCATTCTTGATGACCTTTCCACTGGCAGGATGGAAAACATAGCCGATTTGCTTGCCAGAGAGAATATAGAGTTCGTCCAGGGTAGTATTACTGATGTTTCTCTGCTTCAGCAGCTTTTCCGGGGCGTTTACTATGTCTTTCATCTGGCCGCCATTCCCAGCGTCCCCCGAAGTATAGAGAATCCCTCCGCCTCTCATGAGGTGAATACTACGGGAACACTGAATGTGCTCTTGTCGGCTAGAGACAGTGGTATTAAGAAGATAATCTATGCCTCATCCTCCTCAGTCTATGGGGATACCGGTACTGCGGCTAAGCGTGAAGATATAATGCCCAACCCGCAATCCCCTTACGCCGTAACCAAACTTACCGGGGAATACTACTGCCGGGTTTTTCAGGAGGTTTACGGGCTTCCCAGCGTTTGCTTGAGGTATTTTAATATATATGGTCCCCGGCAGGACCCGAATTCTCAATATGCTGCCGTCATTCCTAAATTCATCAGAAGAGTTTGCGAGGGAAGTCCTCCTATCATTTTTGGGGACGGTGAGCAGACACGAGACTTCACCTTCATTAAGGATGCCACCGAAGCCAACATCCTGGCGGCGGAAAGTAACACTACCGGCGTCTTTAATATTGGGAGAAGTGAAAGTGTTACCATCAACCAGCTAGCCCGGTTTGTCATTAAGCTTGTAGCAAATAACAGCGTTGAGCCTGTCTATGATGAGCCAAGACCCGGCGATATAAGACATAGCCTGGCGGATATATCCAGGGCTAGAACTTTGGGATATAATCCCAGATATAGCCTGGAGGAGGGGTTAAGGGAAACCGTAAGGAGATTCCAAGGTGAGACTTAATTTAGAGCAGGCAGTAGTCTGTATCATTGGACTGGGTTATGTGGGTCTGCCTCTGGCTAAAGCATTCTCCAACAGCCTGAGGGTAATCGGTTTTGACACCGACCTCGCCAAAGTAAACCAGTTGTGCCAGCCGGGCTCGATTGGTCAACCTAACCTTGAGTTTACTGCTGACCCGGGGGAAATAAGCCAGGCTGACTTCATCATAATATGTGTGCCGACCCCGGTGACCAAATCCAAGGAACCCGACTTCGGTTACATCAGAAGTGCCGCTGGAATAGCGGGGCAGAACCTGAAGAGGGGAGCTATCGTAATACTGGAATCTACAGTTTACCCCGGGGTAACCGAAGAAGTAGTAATGCCCATCCTGGAAAAGGAGTCCGGGCTGAAGTGCGGTGCTGACTTCAGGGTTGGCTACTCACCAGAGAGGATAAACCCCGGGGATGATGAGCACGCCCTGGATAAGATAACCAAAGTGGTGGCGGGGATGGATGATGATACCACATCCATCATGGCTGAGCTCTACCGTAAAGTAACCCCCCATATTTTTAAAGCCAGGGATGTCAAAACCGCCGAAGCAGCCAAGGTAATTGAGAATGTCCAGCGGGACCTTAACATAGCCCTGATGAACGAGCTGGCGATAATCTTTGACAGGATGGGCTTGAGCACCAGGGATGTTCTGGATGTAGCGGCTACCAAGTGGAACTTTCAACGCTATTCTCCAGGGCTGGTCGGTGGGCACTGCATACCGGTAGACCCCTACTACCTGGACTACCGGGCCAGGGAACTGGACTATCATCCTCAGGTTATCCTGGCAGGCAGAGCCATAAACGACTATATGCCCCGATATATCGCTGAGATAACCATGAAAGCACTGAATGAAGTGGGTAAGGTAATTAAGGGCTCCCGGGTGCTGATTATGGGTCTTGCCTACAAGGAAAATGTTGCCGATATCCGGGAAAGCCCGGTGAAGGGAATGATAAAGGAACTCAAGGAATACGGGGTAGAAATAACTGGCTTTGACCCGCTATTAAACGGTGCAGAACTGGAAGATGAATTTGGGATAAGACTTCTCAAGGATTGGGAAGAGGTGAAAAAGATAAAAGCAGACGGCATTATCCTCGCCGTCGCCCATTCTCCTTTCTGCAAACTCAAATTGAGCGACCTTAAGCAGGTGCAGAATTCATCTCCGGTATTGATAGACGTCCGACAGGTCTTTGATGCTGAGGAAGCAAAAAGAGCCGGATTTTATTATAAGACTTTATAAAGAGGTATTATTGGGATAAAACGATGGCAAGGAATATAGCAGTTGTCGGTTGTGGTTACTGGGGCAAGAATCTGGTGCGGAACTTTGCCGAGCTTGGTGCTCTCCATACCGTCTGTGATGTAGACTCACAAATGCTGGAGAGCTTGGAGTCACTGCAATCTCAGGTGAATACTGAGACTAATTATGCCAGGCTACTTGAGCGCCGGGAGATAGAAGGGGTGGTTATCGCCACTCCGGCAGCACTTCACTATTCTATGGCAAAGGAAGCTCTGCTTACCGGCAAGGATGTCTTTGTGGAGAAGCCTATGGCATTGAGAGTGGAGGAAGGCAAAGAGCTGGTCAGGCTCGCTGAGGAAAGGGGGAGAGTCCTGCTGGTGGGGCATCTTCTTGAGTATCATCCGGCAGTAGGGAGACTGAAAAAACTTGTGGATAGGGGCGAGCTGGGCAAGATTCAGTATATTTATTCTACCCGGTTAAACCTGGGCAAGTTCCGCACTGAGGAGAATATTCTGTGGAGCTTTGCTCCCCACGATATCTCCGTCATACTTCTTCTTCTCGGTGGGGAGATGCCTCACCAAATCTCTGCTCACGGTGGCTATTATCTTCACCAGCATATAGCTGATGTTACCGTGACCACAATGAGCTTCAGAAGTGGGGTGAGGGCACACATCTTCGTGAGCTGGCTTCACCCTTACAAGGAACAAAAACTGGTGGTGGTCGGGGATAGAAAGATGGCTGAGTTCAATGATACCAATCTTAAAGAAAAGCTTCTTCTTTTTGATTACGAGATTGAATGGGTAGAGAGAAGACCCATTCCGCATCCCAAAAAACCGCAAGTTGTCCGGGTTGCTGCTGGAGAACCCTTAACTATAGAATGCCGGGATTTTCTGGAATGTATCCAGTCCCGGAGGAAACCCAAAGCCGATGGGCACAAAGGTCTTCAGGTTCTGGAGGTCCTGTCCCACTGCCAGAGTTCACTGGAAGAAAAAGGGGAGGTGATTTACCTGGGGGGGAATGATAGGGATTTTTTTGTCCACGAGACCAGCCTGGTAGAAGAGCCAGGCGAAATTGGTGAAGGGACGAAAATCTGGCACTTCTCGCATATTATGCCTGATGTAACTATTGGTAAGAACTGTGTCATCGGGCAGAATGTTTTCGTTGGTAAGGGCGTTACAATAGGGGATAATGTGAAGATTGAAAACAATGTCTCCGTCTTTGAGGGGATAACTTTGGAGGATAATGTCTTCTGCGGTCCTTCCTGTGTTTTCACCAACGTCATAAATCCCCGAAGCCATATATCCCGAAAGTATGAATTCAGACCTACCCTGGTGAAGAATGGTGCTACCATTGGCGCCAATGCTACCATTATCTGCGGCAATAATGTAGGTAAATATGCCTTGGTCGGTGCCGGAGCGGTGGTAACCAGGGATGTGCCCGACTATGCCTTAGTTTATGGTAATCCGGCTTGTATTGGAGGATGGGTGTGTCAGTGCGGGGTGAAGATGGTCGAGGAAAAGAATATTCTCCGTTGCCCCGAATGTGGCAGAGTTTACCGACTGGAGGGGGAGCGGTGCTCCTCCCTATCTGCAGGGGATAATAGATGAAAGTCCCTCTGGTTGACCTAAAAGCACAGTATCACTTCATCAGAGACGAAATTGACCAGGCTGTTCACCGGGTTATAGAAAGCAGTCAGTTTATTTTAGGGAGGGAGGTGGAGACCTTGGAGGGGGAAGTTGCCTCCTTCCTCGGAGTGGAATATGCGGTTGGCGTTGCCTCTGGTACTGATGCCCTGTTACTTGCCCTCCTTGCCTGTGACATTAAGCCCGGAGATGAGGTAATAACCACTCCTTTTACCTTCATTGCTACCGTGGAGGCTATAATCCAGTGTCGTGCCCAGCCCGTATTCGTGGACATAGACCCCCACACCTTCAACATTGACCCGACCAGGATAGAAAGCAAAATCACGGAAAGGACAAAAGCTATCCTCCCCGTTCATCTCTATGGTCAGCCTGCTGATATGGACCCTATCCTTGAGCTTGCCAGTAAATACAAACTTAAGGTTATTGAAGACTGTGCTCAGGCACTTGGTGCCAGGTACAGGGGAAGGAAAGTCGGTTCTCTTGGCAATGCCGGGTGTTTGAGCTTTTTCCCCAGCAAAGTTCTCGGGGCTTATGGGGATGGAGGAATGGTGGTAACGGATAACGCCGAGGTAGCAG
>DATKVW010000195.1:0-3448 GCA_035529875.1 Dehalococcoidales bacterium
CAATAGTAAACCTGATGACTTGGAGAGAAGCCACCACTCCGGTGGGTATTGTAACCAATGCTACCGCTGAGGGTGAGAAAGTTGAGATTACTAACCTGGGAGAGTTATCAGTCCATGACATTGATACCGAGGCAATACTTATAATCGGTAACTCCGAGACCTTCGTCTATGACGGCAAGATGGTTACCCCAAGGGTATATAAGAAAGGCGTAGGTTATTAATATGGTATCGGTAATACTCCTGGCTGCCGGCGAGTCAAAACGCATGGGGAGAGCAAAGCTATTAATGCCCTTTGATGGTAGCACCATTCTGGGGCGGACCATTGCTAACCTTTTGAGTTCCAAGGTGGACGAGGTTATCGTGGTGCTTGGGGCTAGAGCTCAGGAGATAAAAAAGGTGTTAGCCGGTAGAGGGGTTAAGGTAGTCTTTAATCCGGATTACCACCAGGGTATGAGTACCTCCCTAATAGCCGGGCTAAAGCGGGTTAATAGCAAGGCACAGATGATTATAGTGGCTCTGGCTGATCAGCCCCTTATAGATAAGAAGATCTACAACAGGCTGATAGAGGAGTCGCTTGCTTGCGATAAAGGTATTATCGTGCCAGTATATCAGGCTAAGAGGGGCAATCCTATCATCTTCTCTAAAAAGTATAAAGCGGAACTGCTTGGATTAAAAGGGGATGTCGGTGGCAAAGAGATAATCAAACAGCATCCCGATGACATCCTCGAGGTTGCTGTCGACTCTGGAAGCATCAATATAGATATAGATAAAATGGATGAATATCTACGCATATAATAATATTGTATATGGGGGTTGACACAAGCATAGTTTAGTGCTAGTATGGTGCCGAAATTAAACATATGATCTGGCTGGGCATCCAGACACAGCCAGTTTTTTAGAGGTTAAAAATCTTGGGGTTATAAACCCCCTTAGGAGGTTATGTTTTGATAGAACTGCAAACGACCTGGGGCTGGGAAATAGCTATATACCTCTTTCTGGGTGGGCTAGCGGCTGGTGCTATTTGTGCCGCGGCTATTCTCAACCTGGCTACCGGGGAAAGGTTCAAGAATACAATAAGATTTAGCGCTTGGGCTAGTGTTATTGCTTTAGTTGTTGGAGTTTCACTTTTATTGCTAGAGGTAGGTCTACCCTTTCGTGCTATCGTTTTATTCAAGAGTTTCGTGAACTTCGATTCTTGGATGACCGTTGGCGCCTGGCTTTTGATCGGCGGGGTCTTGATCTACGGTGTTTATGCTCTCGCTTTCACCGGTTGTGTAACAAGAAGGTTGAGATTTTTACAGAGGTGGCGAACCATATTAGCCATCATCGTGATACCACTATCCCTGGCTATAGCGGCATATACCGGGGTGCTACTAAGTGTGCTATGGGCTCGCCCTTTATGGGACACATGGTTTCTGCCGGCACTATTTACGGCGTCGGCTCTAAATACCGGGGTTGCCCTTGTTGCTGCCTATGCTAACTTACGCGAGTCAGGTGAAAAGGCAGCTTCTCTAAGGAAAGCCTTGGAGATATCCGCAGTTTCATTGATTGCCCTGGAAGGAACCATCCTAGGGTGCTATCTCGCATCAATGCTGTCAGGCTCGGAGGTGGCAGCCCTCTCGGCGCAGGTATTGACTACAGGAGAGCTCAGCCTGCTCTTCTGGCTTATTGTAGTTGGCTTGGGTCTAGCTGTACCGTTATTGGTAAGTATCATCTTAATTATTCGAAGCGATATAGCCAGAAAAACAAGGGGCGTTTTTCCAATGCTGGGGATTTTATTGTGTCTTGGAGGCGGCTTTACACTGAGGCTCTTGGTGCTCTCAGCGGGCCTGCCTATCCTTACTTAGATAGAGGAGAAGTAATGAATAATAATAATGAAAAAGAGATAAGCCGGAGAGATTTTATAAGAGCCTCGGGGATTGGGGTGGGTGGCCTTTTGCTCCTTGGGATGATTGAACCAGAAGCGGTCTTAGCCGAAACACCGGCTGAAAAAGCAATTCTATATGACGCAACAAAGTGCCTTTATTGTCATACCTGCGAAATGTTTTGCAAGCAGAGCAATGAGTTAGAAGGGGAGATCGACGTTGATGGTGACCTGTCCCCCAATACCTGGCTGATAATAGACAGAATGGAATATGGCCCGGAGGTAGGGGGAATTCAGCCAGGCTGGCTCTTCATAAGAAGCGCCTGCATGCATTGCGGTACTTGTGCCAGTGTTTGCCCCTCTGGGGCTATAATCAAGCTGGATAATGGCTCTATAGCAGTGGAACAGGATAAGTGCATCGGCTGCCATTATTGCCATCAGGCCTGCCCGCTTGACATACCCCGCTACGGTGAGGATGGTACCATGCGGAAGTGCGACTTTTGCCAAGACCGGTTGGCGCTGGGTGAAAAGCCGGCCTGCGTCGGTGCCTGCCCCGCTAATGCTTTGATATTTGGTGACCGCGATGAAATGGTAGTCGAGGGGAGGGAGCGAGTTCAAGCTCTCATTGCTGAAGGCTATAGCGATGCCTACTTATATGGTGATAAAGAGCTGGGGGGAATGCCCGTGATGTATGTCCTGGCCTATTCCCCCGAGGAGTATGGGCTTCCCTTGATGCCTAAGGCCACAGAGACGCAAATGACGTGGCGAGATTTAATTAAGCCGCTGGGCGGGATGTTAGGTGGGTTGGCTGTATTAGGTGTAGGGGCAAAGTACGTAAAAGCCAAGAAAGCAAAATAAACAGGGGGTCAAAGTGAAGGTTCTTGACGATTTGATATCCAGTCTGAGTGCGGACAGCGGCGTCCGTGATAGCGTAGTGGTTGAAGTATACACTACCGCTTTCTGGACAGCGGTAATGACCCGGAACTGGGGATTGGCCTCTACCTTCCGAGAGGAACACCCCCATCATGCCCGGGTGAGAGAGTCGGGAAACCTGAGGGGCAAGCCAGCCCTGGAGCTGGCCGAATATGTTAAATCTGACAATCCTATGGAGGTATCCATTGGTATAGCCACCATCAACTCGCTGATAGATATTGATGAGACTAAATACGCCTTTGAAAATGCCTTTAATATTCTAGCCCAAAAAGGAAGGGGTAAGAACATTGCCGTTGTAGGCCACTTCCCGTGGACGCCGATGCTAAAAGACATCGCCAAGAATCTCTGGGTTATAGACCATAGACCCCGAGGTGATGACCTTCCCGCCGAAGCCGCCGAAGACATACTCCCCCAGGCTGATGTCGTTGGACTAACGGCTACCTCGCTCATCAATCATACATTTGAAAGGCTAATGGAATTATGCCAGGGCAGCTTTATCGTTATGATCGGGCCATCAACCCCCCTATCGCCGATTTTATTTGATTATGGGCTTGATGTCATCAGCGGGATAAAGGTGGTTGAACCACAGGAAATGCTTCACTGCATCACTGAAGGCGCCATCTTTAGGCAAGTAAAGGGAGTAAAGCTACT
>DATKVW010000196.1:0-3041 GCA_035529875.1 Dehalococcoidales bacterium
TATAGAAAGGGCTATCAAGCGAGGCACTGGTGAATTAGAAGGGGTTAGCCTGGTGGAGCTGGTTCTGGAAGGCTATGGAGCCAGCGGGGTGGCTATCTTGGTCAAGGCTCTAAGCGATAACCGAAATCGAACCCTGCAGGATGTCCGTAATATATTTTCCCGTCATGGCGGCAACCTGGGAGAGAGTGGCTGCGTTGCCTGGCTTTTTGACTCCAAAGGGGTGATTACCATAGAGACTAATGGTCTGGATGCCGACGAATTAGCCCTGGATGCTATAGATGCGGGGGCTGAGGATATCAAGGTAGAGAATAACTATGTGGAGATTTATACCAGGCCCGAAGAGCTGGAGACAGTCAGGACAGCCCTGGAGCAGAAAAATCTACGTATAGCCTCTGCCGAGCTATCTATGGTGCCCAAGACTACGGTTGAGCTTGAAGAGAAGGCAGCACTGCAGACGCTGAAGCTGCTGGACAAACTCGAGGAACTGGATGAAGTCCAGTATGTGTCCAGCAATGCTGACTTTTCCGATTCCATTTTAGAGAGGTATCGGTCTGGAGATTAAGGCTTCTCTAAAATCGGCTATTTGGTTAGGTAATGAGGGTTTTAGGCATTGACCCGGGCACGATAACCATGGGCTACGGGGTTATAGAGAGCAGACAGGATGAAGTAACCCTGATTGATTGTGGTGCCCTTAATTGTTCCGGGCGCTCCCCGATAGGGGAGCGCTTGAGTTATTTATACGGCAAGCTTGTGGATATCATCGCACGCTACCAGCCGGATGAGGTAGCCGTGGAGCAGCCTTTTATGGCGAATAACGTGAAATCGGCTCTGGCAATAGGTAGGGCTCAGGCAATAGCCCTTCTCGCTGCCACTAATCGCGGAATTCCTACCTCTGAATATACCCCCACCCAGGTAAAGCAGATGGTTGCCAACTACGGAGCCAGCTCCAAGGAGCAGATTCAGGAGATGGTTAAACTCCAGCTCGGCTTAGCCCAGGTGCCCCAGCCATCCGATGCCGCCGATGCCCTGGCGGTAGCTATCTGCCACCTGCGCCAAATTCACCTGAAGAATCTTTTAGCAAATACCAATGATGGAGCAAACAAATGATAGCCAGTCTTAAAGGGAAATTAGAATCGCTGGGCAGCGAGTGGGCAATTATCAATGTCGGTGGCATCGGCTTCCAGGTATATATGCCCACCTCCACCCTGAGCACGTTGGGTGGTATCGGCAAGGAGGTAAGCCTGTACACCCACCTTCACCTGAGAGAGGATAATGCCACCCTCTACGGCTTTGCCTCAACTGAAGAGCTGGGACTGTTTCAAATCCTGCTCGGGGTATCCGGGTTGGGTCCCAAACTGGCGCTGGCTATGCTTTCGGCGATGAGTGTGGAGAAACTGACCATGGCTATCGCTACTGGCAACGCCGCATGGCTAACTGAAATCCCGGGGATAGGCAAAAAGATGGCTAACCGCCTTATCCTGGAGCTCAAGGACAAGATAGCTGCCGGCTGGGTAACCACTCCCGGGGTGCAACTGGCCGAGGCCAATACCGAGGTCTTATCTGCCCTCACCGCCCTGGGCTACTCCGTTACCGAAGCCACCCGCGCCGTAGCCACCCTTCCCTCCTCCGAACTGCCCCTTGAGGAAAAGATTAAGCTGGCACTGCAGTATTTTGGGGGGAAGTGAGAGATAGACTGGGTTAATATCGCTGCCGATAGGTTTAAAACATAATTGGGGGGGGGTAAAATGGAAATAGAATACGGAGCCGAGGTAATAGACAAGAACGGTAAGTCGCTGGGCACGGTCAACAAGGTCATACGGGATTCCTGGACAGGTGAAATCAGCAAATTTCAGGTCAGCACCGAGCATATAGAAGCTGACCTTTTCATTTCACCCGAGGATGTGGCAGAGGTAACAGCCAACGAGGTGAAGCTGAAAGTTGCCTTTGACTGAAGGTAAAAACTAGATATTGCGAGGGGCAAAGAAATATGCCATCAGAAGACGAACAAACCAGAATGAAACAGGAGCAGGAACAGCGAGTAGAAGCATTGAGGAGGAAGTACCCCAGTGCCACCACCGACAGCTTCCAGCGCGACTGCATGCTCTGGGAGATGTTCAGCAGTGGCAAGGGTTCCTGGGTGGTAACGGGAGCGGAGTATGATGCGGGGAAAATAGCAGATTCGTTCAGCAAGGTGCTGGAACCCATCGACTGTATGAATGCCGGTCTGGTCATCCAGGCGTTACAGGAGCAGCCCGATGCACCATCTGTAGGCTTCCAGGCGATGTGCTATGAAAAAGACAAAGAACTGATAAAGTCAAAGCTCCTCTCCATAGGCATCAAAGAATCCGAACTCTCCTGGACACCCGAATCCGAACACCGCAAAACCTTTGAGCAGTGGAAAGCAAATTACAGGGAGGAATAAATAAATGCTGCAGTATTTTGGGGGGAAGTAAATATTAGGAGGTTTGCAATGCAAGAGTCTAAGTTGGAACTAGTAGATGATATAGAGGAGGAGGAAGAAAGCGAACCTGATTTAACTCCTAAGAGAATCTCAGAGGCTGTGGTCTACTCCACAGATTGGACGGTAGAGACGATTCTCTCCCAATTAAAGCAAGAAAATATAGACATGCCTGAGTTTCAGAGGAGAGATGCGTGGACGAAGCGAAGAAAAAGTCGTTACATCGAGTCTCTCATACTTAGCTTACCGGTTCCCCAGATCATCCTAGCGGAAAGAAAAACTAAGCGTGGGAGCTACCTTGTATTGGATGGAAAGCAGAGATTGCTTGCTCTCCGCCAATTTGTGGGAGCTGATAAAGAGAGTAAAAACAACAACTTTCGGCTACAAGGTTTGGAGGTACTCAAGGATGACTTAAATGGCAAGACCTTCAGTGATATTGAGAACGATTCTTCTTGGGCAGGCAATCTTAAGCAGTTCTATAACCAAACTATTCGTTCAGTGGTTATTCGCAATTGGCCCAACTCTTCGTTCCTCCACATGCTTTTCGCCAGATTAAATACCGAAACTTTGCCACTCTCACCTC
>DATKVW010000197.1:0-10409 GCA_035529875.1 Dehalococcoidales bacterium
ATCTTGAAAAAGTGGGGTGTTTAAGAGGGGCGAAGCCCCTCTCTTTAATCTCTTTCCTCTCCATCCTTCCCTTCCCCTGGAGGGAGGAAGCCTATTTAAGCAGGAGTATCCAAGATGGATGCTAGCCCCTCTTCTATCTGTCTTCCCCCTCTCCTTTGAAGGAGCAGATACTGTAAGGGGTGTTTAAGAGGGACGCCAGTCCCTCTTAATAAAATTATTTCCCCCTCCCTTGTAAGGGAGGGGGATAAAGGGGGTAGGTTGTTAAGAAATATCTAAGGGGGATGTAGCCTGTGAAATCCAAAATTCCAGGCACAAAAACTCTAAACAACCTGCTTGGGAAGTTGTCTACTGGCTCTGCCTCTGCTATGCTTGATGGGATGATGGAGATGGCAGGGCATACTGGTGCAGAAGCTGAGAGATTTGGTTCTGTTAACTATATTAAGATAACTATCTTTGGCTTCGCTCTGGCAGCTCTTTGGGCTAGCTTGCATACCATTATCCTGCCGATACGGCTTCTGGATTTTGTTGCCGAGTCACAGAAGAATACCTACCTTGGGCTTCTCACCTTTGCCGGCTTGCTGCTCGCCATAGCGGTTCAACCCATAGCCGGGGCAATTAGTGACCGTTCCGGCTTTAGCTGGGGACGGCGCCGCCCCTATATCCTCATCGGCACTCTGCTGTCATTGTTATTTCTCCCCGGGTTGGGTTTGTGCAGCGGTTATATTGTCCTTTTTGCTATTTATTGCCTGATACAGATTAGCTCCAATACGGCACAGGCGCCATATCAAGCCTTTATTCCTGACCTCGTTCCTGATGGGAAGAGGGGGCTAGCCTCAGGAGTAAAGAGCCTGCTGGAGATACTGGGTGGGGTTATCTTGTTATATCCGGTAGCCTTTTTCATTGACCGTTACTTCGCCGGTGAAGGAGCCTACTGGTTATGGCTGGCTTTGGGAGTACTGGCTATTGTCCTGCTTGGTGCCATGATTGCCACTATGGTAATGGTTAGGGAAAAACCCGGGGCTGGCGGTTTTCCCCTGCCCTCATTCTCAGCACTGTATAATACTTTCAAAATTGACATCAGGGCAAACCGTGATTTTATCTGGTTTCTGGTATCCCGTCTCCTTATGCTTATGGCGTTCACTACTTTGCAGACCTTTGCCCTCTATTTTCTTCGGGATGTTGTTGGCGTCACCAGTCCGGCGGCGGCAACGGCAAAGTTTTCCATCGTGGCTGTGGTTGGCATGCTGGCCATAGTGTATCCTGCCGGGCGTCTGTCGGATAGAATAGGACGCCGACCCATCCTGGTTACTTCAGGACTGCTTAGTGCTCTGGGTATTTCGCTGATATTTCTCTTCCAGCAAAGCTATGTACTTATAATTCTCTGTGGTGGTCTTATCGGTATCTCATTCGGGGCTTTTATGAGTACCAATTGGGCTTTAGCCATTGATTTGGTCGCCAAGGGCGAGGAGGCACGATACCTGGGTCTGACCAACCTGGCTACTGCCGGCGGTGCGGCACTGGCACGTCTCATCGGACCGCTGATTGATTTCTGTAATAACTATGGTCTCAACCTGGGCTATCAGGTTA
This sequence comes from Dehalococcoidales bacterium, assembly GCA_035529875.1. Taxonomy (GTDB): domain Bacteria; phylum Chloroflexota; class Dehalococcoidia; order Dehalococcoidales; family DATKVW01; genus DATKVW01. The sequence goes on from DATKVW010000197.1 coordinate 1,588, forward strand.
TGCTATCCGCCTGTTTTGTCTACTTTGTTGCCGGTTCGTTGTTGCTGTTGAAAATCAGGGTGTCAGGTCAGCCCGAGGTAGGGTAGTATTATCTCCCACCCCCAGGCTCCGGACAGGGCAATGAAGATATAGAGTATGGTTCTGCCCAGCCAGCAAAAGAGGATAAATTTCCATAGGGGGAAGCGAAGGACACCGGCAGCGATACCAACCAGGTCGAAAACCAGCGGCACCAGGGAAAGGATAAAAATAGCTATCGTTCCCCACCTCTTCACCCACTCCTCTAAGCGGATGTAGGTTTTTCTTCTTGCCACGACGGCACGCCCGCTGTATCCTGCTATGTAACCGGTTATCTCGCCGATAGCTGCTCCAGCCCCACCAGCCAGCCCGACCACCACCGGTAATGGCAGAATAGCACCCAGAGCGAACAGGATTAAGAAGTTGCCCACGGGTAAAATGACCGTGGCGTTTAACAGCACGCTGATAAGGAAAGCACCCAGGTAGCCATAGTGTTTAAGTTCGGCAAACTTGTCGGGGAAATTGCGGTAGCAGAGAAAAATGCCAGAAGTAATGACAATAACCAGGAGCAGGGTTAATAGCGGGACAATATTCCTCTTCAGCCAGTCTCGCTTAGCCATCTTATCTCCTGGGGAATTGTAGCATATTACCAGGGCAATAGTAAGTTGGCGAAACAACCTTGATAAGATTATCTATTAACCTACCCCCTTTATCCCCCTTCCATATAGGGTGGTGGGTGGGAAAAGATAATAAAAAATAGTAGTTACTATCAACCTCACCCCCTTAATCCCCCTCTCCTTGAAAGGAGAGGGGGAAGAAAAAGAAAAGAGGGGCTGGCGCCCCTCTTAAACACCCCTGCTTAAATAAGTCCCTATCCTCAAGGGGAATAGATACTTTAGAGAGGGAGCTTTACTCCTCTTTGTGACTATTTCTTAAAGGGATAAAGGGTGAGGGGTTGGTAAGCTCGTTTCCAAGTCCTCCTGAATATTGGTTAGCAACCTCACCCCTTTCCAACTATTCCCGACAAACTGACTCTTCTGGTGATAAGACTGCGATTGTAAAAAATACAGCTATATTTTATAGTTACATTGGCTATGGCAGAAAACAGCCCATCAAGTGATAGCATAACCTTTCTGGGGACGGCTGGTGCCAGGATTATGGTTACCAGCCAGATTCTGGCTTCAGGCGGGCTGTGGCTGAATTTAAGCGATACGGAAATACTGGTTGACCCCGGTCCCGGTTGCATTGTTCAGTCCACCAAGAGGAAACTCAAAGCGGATAAGCTAAGTGCTATTGTGTTGTCGCACCGTCACCTGGACCATTCGGGCGATGTCAATATTATGGTGGAGGCGATGACTCAGGGTGGATTCAAGAAGCGTGGCTGGCTTTATGCTCCGTCTGATGCCTTGGAGGACGAGCCGGTCGTTTTCTCCTATTTAAAAAACTATCTGGATGGCATTGAGGTGCTTCGGGAAGGTAAGTCCTACTCTGTAGGTAATATCTCTTTTACTACCCCCATCCGGCATATCCATGCTGTGGAAACCTATGGTATGATATTTACCACCCCGCAGCACACCTTTTCCTATATTGCCGATAGCCGCTACTTTGATGGCTTGTGCCGCAGTTATAGCGGTGAGCTATTGATTATTAATGTGGTCAGGCTGGAGGCGGGTCATCCTTTTGACCATCTGTCAGTGCCTGATGCCGGGCATATTATTGCCGAATTAAAGCCGAAGGTAGCCATTTTGACTCATTTTGGTATGACCATGTGGCGGGCAAAACCGTGGGAAGTGGCCGAAAGATTGTCTCAGGAAATCGGGATTAAAGTGCTCGCTGCCCGGGACGGTATGAGATTTGACCTGTCCCGGCTAGATTAGTTTATTTCAGTAAAGGGGGTTCTCTTTTGGCAGAGAAAAGCATTAATCAGGTTCTACCACCCTTTCTCATCTCCTATAGCATTACCACCAAGTGCAATCTGAAATGTAAGCACTGTTATAGCGATTCCAGCCCGGAAGCAGGTAGTGATGACCTGACCACAGAAGAGTCGCTCCGGGTTATTGATGACATAGCTGGTTGGGGCATCGGGCTGCTTGTCCTTGATGGCGGGGAACCGCTGTTAAGGGAGGACTTTTTCCAAATCGCTGAGTATGCATCCGGTAAAGGAATAACCGCCGGTATCGGGAGCAACGGAAGCCTGATTGATGCCGCCGTAGCCAAGAGATTGGTCAGTGTCGGTATCCGCTACGCCTCTCTATCTATTGATGGCGCTGATGCTGAGACCCACGATACCTTCCGCGGTGAGGTTGGTAACTTTGACCAGGTGCTCAGGGCAGCCTTAGCCTGTAAACAAGCCGGGCTACCATTTCAATTTAATGCCGTGCTTAGAAAAAAGACCCTTCCCCAGATTTCCGATATCTTCCGCTTGGCTCAAGAATATGGTGCCTTTGGTGTGGAGTTGTTTGATCTGATTCTCGTCGGCCGGGCTACTAGAGAATGTCGGGATGAAGTGCTAACCCTTGAGGAGAAGAAGGGGATAGTGGAGTGGCTGGCTGAAACCCAGATAGATTATCCCTTGCCCATTGAGACGCCGTCTTTACCCATGTATCCTCTCCTCCTCAAGCTGAATGCAGATAAAGGAATTTGTCCCAGGAATATCCCGATGGAGCAGCTAGTCAGGACTGCCTACTATAACCGGGGCTGTGCTGCTGGCAGACCCCGTGGCTATCTGGTGATTCGGAATAATGGGGAGGTTAATCCGTGTATATTTCTGCAGGTAAACCTGGGCAATGTCAGGGATAAGGGTATCAGGCAGATATGGCAGGAATCACCAGTACTGGCTCAGCTTCGCTCCAGAGATTTGCTCAAGGGAGAGTGCGGCAAGTGCCAGTATAAAGATATATGTGTTGGCTGCCGGGGAAGAGCTTATGCCGAGACCGGGGATATGCTCGCCTCTGACCCGGGCTGCTGGCTTACTCCCTCGGCTTAAACTATAATGGAAATTGTTCGACAACCTATCCCCCTGACCCCCTTCCCTTATTAAGGGAAGGGGAGAGTGTAAGCAAGAGAGGGACTGTACCCCTCTCTAAAATCTCTTTCTCCCTCTACTTGATAAGGAGAGGAGGGATAAAGGGGGTAAGGTTAATACCGCTCCTAAATAGACAGTCTAGAGGAGGCAAATTGACCTATCTGGATAGTATATTGCACCAGGTTACCAGGCCAGCCCGCTATACCGGCGGTGAGTGGAATAGCAGGGTAAAGGACTGGGACAAAACCTCTATAAGGGTTGCCCTTAGTTACCCCGATTTATATGAAATCGGCATGTCCACTATGGGCTTATCTATTCTCTATGAGCTGCTTAACAATCAGCCCGATGTCCTTGCCGAAAGAGCCTATGCCCCCTGGCCAGATATGGAAGCAAAGATGCGGGATAATGGCATTCCCCTGTTTAGCCTTGAATCCAAACGCCCGCTGAAGGACTTTGACATTATTGGTTTCTCATTAGGCTACGAACTTATCTATACCAATGTGTTGAATATGCTTGACCTGGCCCAGATACCTGTTCTCGCTTCAGAGAGAGACGATTCCCATCCGCTAATAATCGCCGGTGGTAGCTGTGTCCTCAATCCGGAGCCTATGGCTGACTTTATTGACCTGTTTGTCATCGGGGAAGGTGAGGAGGTGTTGCTGGAGCTACTCAATAGCTTCCGGGATTGGAAAGAGGCGGGAGCTTCCAAAGAGGAGCTATTTCATCAGGTAGCCACCATTCCCGGTATCTATGTGCCCAGCCTGTATCAGGTGGAATATCAGGCTGATGGTCTAGTCAAAAGCATTACCCCTACTGTATCTCAGGCTAGTTATCCTGTGCAGCGTCGGATAGTTACCCAGCTTCCGCCCCCGGTCACCAGGCCGATAGTCCCTTACATTGAGGTAGTCCATGACCGAGGGGCGATAGAGATTCAGCGGGGCTGTAGTCGTGGTTGCCGTTTTTGCCAGGCAGGGATTATGTATCGTCCGGTGCGTGAGCGACCTCAGTCAGAGGTGTTGCAGGCGGTGGAAGAGTTTGTTGCCAACTGCGGCTATAATGAAGTATCTTTAGTCTCGTTAAGCACCAGTGATTACCCCGATGTTGAGGAGCTGGTAGCTAACTTATTTAAACGCTATCCTGAGCATAATCTTATTCTATCGCTGCCCAGCCTCCGCCTTGAGAGCTTTTCGGTAAGATTGCTGGACTTGCTCTCATCTCACAAGAGGACCGGACTCACCTTTGCTCCTGAAGTAGGCAGCGAACGGCTACGGCAAGCGATTAATAAGAATATTCCCGAAGAGAAGTTGCTGGAAACCGTTTCGGCTGCTTTTGACCGGGGCTGGACCGGTCTTAAGCTATATTTTATGCTCGGCTTGCCCACCGAGACCAATGAAGATGTAGAGGGCATTATTCAGCTGGTAAATAAAGTCTACTCGTTGGGCAAGAGGGCTAAAGGGAAAAGACCCCAGGTAAGAGTGAGCATGTCCAGTTTTATACCCAAACCACATACACCATTTCAATGGGTAGCTCAGGAGAGTGAACAGGAGCTGAGGGCTAAGCATGAACTGCTTATGCAGGGGTTACGTCGGAAGGGAATCAGGCTCTCCTGGCAAGACCCCAAACCCAGTCTGCTCGAGGCGGTATTTTCACGGGGTGATAGACGGCTGGGTAAGGTTATCTATCGGGCGTGGCAACTGGGCTCGACCTTTGATGCCTGGGGTGAGCACTTTAATTATGCCCACTGGCTTGATGCTTTTGGAGAGGCTGGACTTGAGCCTGGCTTCTATGCCCACCGCCAGCGTTCCCTGGATGAGCTTTTACCCTGGGCTCATATTGACGCGGGCGTGACCGCTGCTTTTTTGAAGCGGGAATACCAGCGAGCTATGGAGGGTAAAGAAACCCCAGACTGCCGGTACCAGTCTTGTAACGCCTGCGGACTGGAACAATGGCAGCCGATTTGCCAGCAAAAGCATCGTCGCTCAGTCAAGGATATTTAGAAAACCTCCTTATCACTCCTGTCCTCTTTAGATTTCTATTAGTTAATTCTCCCCAGGAACTGTCCCTCGTTGCCATCTAGATTAAGGAAAGTCAAAGAAAGGCTTCGCTTTTCTCACATAAAAAATTTCCTCTCTTTTGAAGAAGTTTAAGTTAGCGGGGTGTCTAAGAGGGGTGCTAGCCCCTCTTCATAAAATCTCCCCCCTCCCTTTATAAGGGAGGGGGATAAAGGGGGTAGGTTGTTAACAAATATTTAAGGGGGGATAGGTTCTGAACAAACAGCCGAAATCCCAGGCACGAAACCCTAAACAAACTCCCCCCTTAAGTTTAGGGTTTAGGATTTATTCTTGGTAAGTGAGTAAGATTGACCGATAATCTGGTATAAATCCCTTGTTTAACCAGCCCTCAGCTTGCTATAATGGAGCAAATTCAAGTTGAACTTTGTGTAAATGGCTAAAGTCAAAAAATCACCCTATCACCGAATAGTGGCTAAGTTTGGCACCGGTTTGCTAACCGGCGGCAGTGACCACCTGGACCAGGAGATAATGTCAGACCTGGTGGCTCAGGTGGCTCAGCTTCATAAGCAAGGGCTGGAACTGCTCGTAGTTTCTTCCGGAGCCGTAGCCTCAGGGAGGTATAAGCTGGGGCTGACCAGGGAACTCAGGGGTGTTCCCTTTAAGCAGGTTCTGGCTTCAGTGGGGCAGAGTCGCCTGATGTCTGTCTATGAGCGGCTGTTCGGTCAGCATAATATTACTGTAGCCCAGGCGCTACTTACCAGGGCTGACCTCTCCGACCGTGCCCTTTACCTGAATGCCCGCAATACCCTTCTCGCCTTGCTTGAGCTTGGGGTATTGTGCGTTGTCAATGAGAATGATGTGGTGGCGGTGGATGAGCTGGAGGAGGCTAGATTCGGTGATAACGATAACCTGTCCGCTATGGTAGCTAATCTGATTGATGCTGACCTGCTGTTACTGCTTGGCGACACCGCCGGGCTGTATACTGCTGACCCGCACCGTGACCCCAGTGCCCGTCTTATCTTACAGGTGGACAGAATAGACTCAGAGATTGAGCGTCTGGCGGCTGATACCTCGGGAAAGTTGGGAGTTGGTGGTATGATAACCAAAATAGAGGCAGCCAGGCTGGCTACCACATCCGGGGTAACCGTAGTTATCGCCGATGGCAGGGAGACCGATGTTATTTTACGGCTGGCAGCCGGCGAGGCTGTAGGCACCTGTTTTCCACCTATATCCAGTAAGCTGGAGAGCCGTAAGCGCTGGATGCTTAGCGGTCTTTCCACTAAGGGCAGGCTGGTGGTCGATTCCGGAGCAGCTTTAGCTCTGAAAAAGCAGAAGCGGAGTTTGCTGGCAGCCGGCATTAGAGATGTCAGGGGTGATTTTCAGCGAGGTGACATAGTCAATATTTATGACCCAAAGGGGTCTCGGCTGGGCTGTGGCATAACCAACTACGGCTCGGCTGATATTGAAACTATCAAAGGAGCGCATTCCAATGAGATAGCCACTCTCCTTGGCTACGACTACGGTTCCGAGGTAGTGCATCGCAATAATCTGGTGGTACTTTAGAAAGAGAGGTTTAAAGTGGGTATTGGCAAGCTATACAAGTTTAATAGTGAGTTTATAGTTGATGTCAATTATCACTTCTACGACGAATCACAGGCAGGCTGGTGGGGGGAGCTGGTGCCTACGGAATATAAGCGTCTTGGCGATGGTGAGGGATATGTGCTCGAGTTTGAGGATGGGCGTAAAGGGCGGTGCTCACTTAAAAAACGGATTAACCGCGCCGTTAATGGCACTCCTTCGCTCTACTACTATTATTTTAGGGGGCACGGCGAGCTTAAATAGAGGCACCAAAATAGCTTGGTGGTGTTATAAGTTGTGGGGAGGTTTAAAGGGAGGCGGATTATGAAGACTAACGTTCTTTATTTTGGCGACAATCTGGAAATATTACGGAACCGGGAATACTTTCCTGACGAATGTGTTGACCTTATCTATCTTGACCCACCGTTTAACAGCAAGAGGAGCTATAACATCCTATTCAAGGAAAACGACCGCTGGTCTGAGGCGCAGGTAAAGGCTTTCGGCGATACATGGCATTGGACACCGGTTACTGAGAATACCTACCGAGAGTTTCTGCTAACCGCTCCGCTGGAGCTTGGTAAACTAATTGAGGGGATGGTGGATGGTCCTGAAGGTGGTGGTGGCTGGATAGGGCGAAACGATGTTACCGCTTATCTGGTGATGATGGCTCCTAGACTCCAAGAAATGCATCGTATACTCAAAGGCACTGGGTCTCTGTATCTCCACTGCGACCCCACTGCCAGCCACTATCTGAAGCTGGTGCTTGACCAGATATTCGGGCCAGCCAAGTTCCGCAATGAGATTATTTGGCACTATGGAGGAAGAGGAGCAAAGGCAATATCTAGTCAATTTTCTCGCAACTCAGATACAATTTTGTTCTACACCAAGGGGGGTAATGCTGTCTTCAACAAATTATATGATACGATAAAGATACCCCTTGCTGATACTAAGGAATATGGCTTAAAGAAGGATGAAAGCGGGAGATGGTTCAAAACATCACCGCGAGGTGATTATACCGATGAGAGTATAAGGCGCTTGGAAGCAGAAGGGAGAGTTTATAGAACTAGGTCTGGAAACATTCGTATAAAATACTTCCTTCGCGAAGAAGCTGGTTTCATACACGAAAGTAAACTTATTGGCAATGTATGGAACGATATTCCTGACATGATGCATGCACCTAAAGAATATTTAGGTTATGAGACCCAGAAGCCTCTTGCCCTATTGGAGCGTATTATTGAAGCCAGTTCCAATGAGGGAGATATTGTCCTTGACCCCTTCTGCGGCTGTGGTACAGCGGTTGTCGCTGCTCGGAAGCTAAACAGGCGCTGGCTCGGTATTGATATTACCCATCTGGCAGTGGCTCTAATGCAGCATCGCCTTTACGGCAGCTTTGGTATTCAAGCTGAGGTTATTGGTGTGCCCAAAGATTTAGCTGGAGCTAAGTCTCTAGCTCTGCAAAAGCCTGATGGACGCTATCAGTTCCAATGGTGGGCACTGAGCTTGATTGGCGCCAGACCACTCGGTGAGAAAAAGAAAGGCGCTGATAAAGGTATTGACGGAGTTATTACTTTTCCTGATGAGCGTCCCACCAGAGCCAAGCGGGCAGTAGTTCAGGTCAAGAGCGGGCATGTTCATGTCAAGGACATCAGGGAACTAAAAGATATTGCCAGTCGCAACGCAATGGGTATCTTTATCACCTTGGAGCCACCAACCAAAGAGATGCAGACTGAAGCAATGAGCGCTGGCTATTATCATTCACCCCTATGGGAGAAAGATTACCCCAAAATACAGATATTGACTATTGAGGAATTACTTGCTGGTAAAACTGTTAACATGCCATCGGCAAATCCACCTTTTCCTAAGGCGCAGAAGATAGCTCAAAAGGAAGGTGTGCAACCAGCGATAGGCAGACTAAAATTCAATATGGGAGACATAGTGATAGGGAATGACAGAAAGGCCTCGTTTAGAGACCGTAAAGGGACAATTATTGGCTATGAGCCTCGCACACATGAGTATCTTGTCCGTTTTGATGATGGAAGAAACGAGTATGTAAATCCCAGTTGGTTAAATCAGGGAGTCTAAGAGGGGCGAAGCCCCTCTTAAAAACCAATTCCCCTTCCCCTTATCAAGGGGAAGGGGATAAAGGGGATAGGGTTACCAAATAAAAAGCTAGGAGTAAAGATACCGAGCAG
>DATKVW010000198.1:0-2749 GCA_035529875.1 Dehalococcoidales bacterium
CAGAATGAACAGGGCGAGAGCGCCAGCCAGTATTAATAATACCCTGGCTGTCCGCCCATAGTGGGCAGGATGCACCGGCTCCTTACCTTTATCTTCGGGGAACCAGCGCTGCCATTGTCTTTCGAATGAACCCATTTACTTCCCCCCGGTCTTCCTGAACTACGGTCTAAGAATAGCGCTGCTTGCGGACTTCTGGGGATTTATTAACATTAGTTGTTGTAGCTATGTTAAACGTCTGCTGGCTAAGTGTCAAGCTTTGTAACCAGTCCGTTCTTAAGTTACTAATTTTATTTATCACACAGTAACAAAATCGCCAGAATTTGACTATTGACTAGTGCGGTCTAAATATTTACAATGGCGGAGAATCAGGGTAAGGAGGGTACCGCGGTGAATATTAGTAAATTAGTCTGCTTATTACTAAGTTTTTCTCTATTGTTCTCAGTTCTTGGGGGATGTGAGTGTGGGGCACCGGCTGAAGCCGCCCCGGCGGTAAAGATTAACGAGGTAATGTTTAATCCGTTTGGTGAGGATGCTGGAAACGAGTGGTTTGAAATCTATAATAGCACTGTAGAATCATATAATATTGAAGGATGGACGGCATCTAATCACGATGGGGATGTTATCGCTACGCTTCCATCGTGGACTTTGCCTCCGGGTGGCTACCTGCTTGTTGTTTTTGGTTCCGGGACCAATGACAGCAGTTTCACCGATGGTAGCGGTGCCTTTTATACCCAGGGTAACCTGGAGGTGTTAGACAATACCGAGGACGAAGTAGCTGTTTATGCCGGTTCGCCGAAGTCATCTACGATAACTGATTTTGTCTCGTGGTGCTCCGATGGAGATTATAAGCCGGGGAAAGCTCATAATCATGCGGTAAAGGCTACACAGTGGGTGGAAGAGGCTTTCCTTGACATCGGTTACCCTTCAGGAAAATCCCTGCTTGGCGGTTTCTCCATAGGTCGGGACAAGAGCGCTACTGATACCGATACTCCTGATGACTGGAACCGCAATGGGGGACGAGATGCCTATTTTGATACTCCCGGACTTGTGAACGCTGGCGCCTACTTTACCACAGATTGGGGTGTTAAGCTGACCCAGACAAAAGTGAACCTGCTCCTGATACAGTTTGGGCACCAGGTAACTCATGCCAGCCACAAGGTTGTTTCCGAGCAGCAGTCTCCAGAGGAGAGCTATATCAAGGCGGAGCACAGCTTTACTACAAGTTATGCCGGGTATGAAGATACCTTCTCCGGTGTTGGTGAGTATCGCTGGAGCCGGGTCAGCCCGCAGAAGTGGCAGGATGAGATAGATATTAGCCTTACCGGTTCCGCCGGCGATGAAGTCTACTCGCTTAATTACACCCGGGAGTATGAGGATACCGGGCTGTCTCTGGTTGTCACCGAAGACCTGGATGGTATTTATAGCTATGAGGTTTTTGATAAAGAAGAGGTCCTCCCTGATGTGGACGGTGACCTTGAGCCGTTACCGGAAGCGTCTACTCACCCCGAACAGAAGAGGATTTCGGATACTACTACCACCGTGATAACTCAGGTTGGTCTGGGGGAGTACAGAGTCGATACTGTGAGCAGTAAAGATTTAGCCTTCCGCGATGAAAAACAGGGGATGTCATTTGCCAAGAATTACAAGCTTCTTTCCGATACTCAGATTGAGGCGGCTACTGAACTGGAGATAACCTCTGATGTTAGAGACACAGTTAATATATCCACTGCCTATGTTATGGATACCGATGTCGGCTGGCACCAGGCTCACGACCTGGGCAATATCAACGCCAGTTACTCCAAATATGACCTCAAAGTGGGTGAACAGAGCTACTCTCTGGTTGAGCCCGGTTACTACCGTATGACCAAGCGAGCCGGTGAAGATTACTATGACATTGACATGAACCTCACGCTGGGTGATGGTGATAGCTTTGACATAGGTCTTTCTGGCTACATTGAGAGGGTGATTGAAGCCGGTGAGGTAATATACAAAGGCAAGATTACTGACAGTGCCGGGGTTAAGGAATCGCAGTTCTACATTGATGGCTGGGAATCGGCAGTAGGTGGCGGTATCTGCGCCATAGCTGGCGGTCTGATAGGGCTCATCTGGATTGGTATCGGCTCCGTCATCGGGGCTGGGGTTGGTGCTGCTGCCTGTGGCGCTGCTGGTGCCGCTATTGAATCTGCCACCGAGCCAGATACCACCAAGCCGGATATTGAGTGGGAGGTACTGGATAGCGGTAGTGATAAGGAGAAAGGCTGGCTCAGGGTAAAGGTTACGGTGAGTGATAATGAGGAGGTCTCCGACTGGTCATTAAAAGCCAAAAATCAAGATGGACGAACGCTAGCCAACCGTTCCTACACGTCAGGTAGTGAGAGCCAGTCGCGAATTTATCCCCTGCATAACAAACGTTGTGAGAAGCGGACTATTACTCTTACGGTTTCGGTAACTGACTCCAGCGGTAATACTAGAAGCGACAGCCGCCAGTTTGATGTCCCCGCCAGAATTTGTAAGCCTAATATAAAGGAGACCACGCCGGAAGATAAGAATGTCAGCGTGCCGGTGGATAGCAAGACCAAGGTAACCTTCTGCAAGCCGATGGATACCGAAGCCACCGCGACTGCTTTCACCTTTTCCCCCGATGTTGACTTCAAGGTCAGTTGGTCAGATTACAATACTGTAGCTACCCTTGCTCCCACCCAGCCCCTGGATTATGGTACTACCTATACGGTAACCATCAGCACCGAGG
>DATKVW010000199.1:0-7604 GCA_035529875.1 Dehalococcoidales bacterium
TAAAGACAGAAAGCAGAAGTGGGGCCATGCCAAAGAATATTGCTGACGTCGCCCCAGCAGCGAGACTTAGCCTAGCCTGCATCGAAACGTCCAAGAATGCCGCCAGCAGCGCCAGGATGACCGCTAAACAAAGTAAAAGAAGCCAGGGGATAGTTAATTTAATCATTGCTGTTTCCCTCCTTGTCCTTTTTACCCCCCCCCACTTCCTAGCTTATCCCATAAGGTAGCAGCCTCATCGGCTTCTTTTACTTTGGCCTTTACGACCTTCCGGTATCGACAGGTTGATGCCGTAAAGACACATTCAAACTTGTCCGTGTCCATGGACCTGAGCCGACAGAGACCCTCTCCCTTGTAGCACGGGTAGATGGGATTCTCGACCAAGCCCATTCGATTGATAGTCAAGTTCTGCCTCCTCCACCATGGTTGCTAATTCCTCGAGTCCTTCTGATATCGTCACGTCGTTATATTCAGGCAGTATGAGCAACGGTATCTCTGCAGCTCCCACCAGCTTTTGCTCCTCCTCGGTCATTTCCCCGTCTTTGGTGTCTAAGAGCTGCTTTGCCTGCCGGAAAAGGTTTGCCATTACCTATTCTTCCTGTGGTAATTCTCCGCAATGTATTTGGCTGTAAAGTCCAGATGCTCCTGATACTTCCACCCCGGACTTGGATGCTCTTTGTACCACTTGTCATCGGCCTTTCCGAGCAGATGACGTATCCTTTCCTCGTCCAACTTTTCCACTCTACTTACCTCCAACTTAGAAATTATAGAGAGTATATTTACCTCTCTTCCTGATACTCGAGGCTGAGGGTAGCGTTTTCTTCTGAGCCAACGAGATACCTATTGATGGGGGAACTGCCGTCTCCATGTCTGGTTGTTTCCTCTTCTTCCTCCTGAGCTCTATGGTCCGTTTGTATTTTTCAGGGTCACGTCCATAGGCACCGACCCAGCCACGAATAATAAGCATTGGTAAGCCAGTTGCCTTCACGATAGCCTTGACACCATAGACCTTGGCAGCTTTACCTATGGCTTGTTTACGCTCTACGGGAAGGTTCCGAGGGTCACCTGCTGTTAAGTCTATTCCTGGCTTGATAATCTGCGGTTTAGCTGTCCCTTCATAGTCATACTGTCTCTCTTGCCCGCAGAGCAAACATATGCCGGTATTGTGATTATTAATTTGCTCAAATGGATGTGTGCACGACATTAGGCCCTCCTCTTCGCTTCTATTATTGCTTCAGCCTCTTTTATGGTGTCGCTTGTCTCAAATAGGCTTCCTTGGGCAGCGGTGGATATCAGCCTGAGTGGGGTGCAGAGCTGGTGGTTATTGATAAGGCGCTTCCGGTTATTGTGAATATACCTCAGGGTCGTCTTGAAATCGCTGTGTCCCATGATGTCCTGGAGAGTCTTGGGGTCACAGGCCCCGCTTGAAGCAAACTCAGTGCCAAACGTATGACGAAATGTTTGTGGAGAGGTTCGCCTGCCGTCTATGTTCGCCCGGCGGCAGATGCGGCGGATGGTCTTGTAGATTCCCTCATATGTGAGGGGACCCCGCTTACCCTGAAAAACATAGCGTTTGTGATTTGATTGTGTCGTTAGTGCCTGAAGAAGACGGGAGGTGGTCTCACTAATGGGTACATCCCTTTCACCGGTCTTCCCGTTGACTATAATATAGTTCGGCCGTACATTATCCCAGATGAGGCCGGCGCATTCCTGGGCCCTGATGCCAGTATCCAGGAACAACGTGACCATCGCCCGCTCACTCAGGGAAAGAGGCAGGGTGAATATCTGGTAGAGCTCTCCCTCGGTGAAGGTGCGCATGGCCTTTGGCATTAAGCGCGGCGGCCTGACCAGGGGCATGGGATTGCGGATTTTGGGGTGCCAAAGGTGTATCTGGCGATAGAAGGCCCTGATAGTGCGGAAGCGGGAGTGAATGGTTTCTGGTGCCAGTGCCTGGTCTCCTCTTACCCGATGAAAGCCGTTGAGCCAGGACTGAAGGGACTGGGGTGTTGTGGGCAAATCAGGGAAGGACTTCTGAAAGTGTATTAGGTGGTTCCGATACTCCCTCTGAGTCTTGGGGCGGAGTCCGCCCCGGCTGCTCATGAATTCCTGAATGGCCTGCTCAGTTAGCATGATGCCACCCCCGTCTCAGATTCCGGCAGCGTTGATGGGGCCCGCTTGATGTCGGTCTCGTCAGCGGAGAGGGGGATAGTTCCCTCTTGCGTTGGCGGGGCTGCTGGGGGATTGGTCTTGTTACCGTTGTCGGTAACCATATTGTAGACCCAATCTCTTGTGGGGGATGCAAATGAAAAACCAGCCGGTCGAAGCTGGCGCGGCTGGTATTTTAGTAATAGCTGTGCTAAACTTTCGCTGCATAGAGGGGCTAGGTAGTCAGCAATAGGGGGATTGGACAACAAACTCTGGATTGGTTGCCCAATCCCTGTCCTCTTTTGAGGGGGGATAGATAGGTACATAGATAGGTAGGTAGATAGGTACATAGATAGATACCTCGCTGGGGAATAGTCTAGCGGTAGGACGCCTGGCTCTGGACCAGGTAGCGAAGGTTCGAATCCTTCTTCCCCAGCCAGCTTTTGTGTTAGGTTAGTTAAGCATTTCATTTGCTGACTTTCCCCTCTATCAATATCTGCCAAGGCTCTATCCGGAAGATAGGTGGTAGGGGGTGGTTGAACTGCATTATCCAAAGTTCATGTTCAAACGTACTGTCAGTATTACGGCCTATAATGGAACTGTCCTGCAACTCGGCATCCAGAAACCTGATGTTAAGGTAACCACTACCAGGCTCATCGAGAGAAGGGTAGAATACCAGATACTTTTCATAGCCTGCTTCAAGCGTAAGTGCCGTACCTCCTTCTGGTTTTAAAATCATGCTAGTTAGGTGAATACTTTTCATTGTTTAACTCCATCATCTTTATTCACCAGGTTCGAATCCTTCTTCCCCAGCCAGCTTATTGATTAAGAGGCTCCTGCTGCGTTTCACTTTTTCCGTCCTCAGCCGAATTTCCTATACCAAGTTCCTGCTTCTCTTCCTCATTGAGTTCCAAAAACTTCCCAAAAAGAAAGCCCCATTTGTTTGGCAATCCTCCTACACTCAATTATATCTGTCACTAAGACCCATGCCCCAAACAACCCAACAATAATACCTACCGATGCAATAACAGCCACTAGGGTACTCATTTCCTAACCTCACTTAAGCTCATCAGGCATAAATGGTTGTCCGCAAGATTGACACCACCACTGTCTGATGGCGCCCGCCGGCTATAGAGGAAGGATTGCACCGCGGCTGCCGTATTCAGCGAAGGTTCGAATCCTTCTTCCCCAGCCAATCTATTTGCGAGGTAGTTAAGTACTCGGTTCACTGGTCGGCTCCTATGGTTCTAGTAGATGCTATGTATTTCGTCAGACCTTCTTTATACTGCGGGGGCATCGCCCAGGGAGCAAGAACTAATGCCGCCCGATTAGAAGCACCAGCACTCCCATGAAACAAACCACCGCACCAGCAGTTACACTCCGGGTTCTTAGCTTCGTGGCATCGCCTATCGCATCTTCTTACTCTTCGTCCCCCAGCCAGATTTTCACTGCACTTGATTAAAAGTCTTGTGTAGTAACCATGGTGTCCCTGCATTTTCTTTACTCCTCAGTTCGTCCCCCAAGCTGCTTCATTTAGAAGGTTCCCACTTACCCCCGAGAAGTCGCTACCTGAGGTTTCATCAAGCAGGATAGGGGAAGGTATCTCAGAGTGGATTATATTCTTTAGGAATACCCCGCCAGACTCCAGTATTATTGGATGAGTGACCCCGATCTTGGAGTCTTTAATCTTGATAATGCAACTTCGGATTTTGTCAGGGGCGCCCACCCTGAGTAGGCTACTTCTGGAGATAGATATTTCGGCACCTTCAATATCCATAAACGCCCTCTCCCTCTGTTTTTTACCTCGTGTTCCTTTTTCTGGCGGTGGGCCCAGGTAAACACTTCCGAGAAGTCTGAAGGAATCCAGTAGACACACGGATGGCTTCGCTCGTCCATATTTCCCCAGAGCCCACCATAAAACTACTGCCTCCTATTATATTAGCGGGGTGCTGACCCAGATTACGGTCAAGGCACCACACTGGACGGGAAAGGAGGTAGGTGGATGTTAAACACCTAGCCCTGATTTTCCCGAGCACCCCGCCTTGTTGGGCATACTAGGGTGTGCTAAAATAAAACAGGTTGATAGAGGTTTGCAGCACCTCATCACCTCCAAGCTTTAGGCCACTGGCTCAACCCCGGTGGCCTTCTTATTTTTAATCCTTTCTACCTCACTCTTTGGGATGAATAAAATACCGCCGAGCTTGATGCCGATAATTTTACCGGCCTCCACCCAGCGATAGATTGTCACTCTCGGTCGCGCCAACTCCTTGGCTGCATCCTGGACTGATACCAGATCGCCGGTATTAACCTTGATTGTTACGCCTTCCCCTGTCATATGTAACAGGATTATACACCTGCAGTTGGAACTTGTCAAGCCCCATGGGGGGTAAATTTTAAGAAATCTTTGGGTCTTGTAAGGCACTAAGTCTTAAAATCACCCGTTTTCTAACCGCTAGGCTGGGGAGGGCTGAAAAGGCAAAAAAGAAAGTGCCAAGCTAATTGCTCGGCCGGGCTCCTATTTTCTGAGCCTAGAAGCCTCAGAATCAAAATCTGGGCGGTTTTACCCACGGGTCAATGGTAATCTACCTAGCCTCTCCTTTGAAGGGGAGTCGATAATTGTGCCCGGTACTCTGGATTCTCGGTGGATAGACGCTTTCTTGTTGCCGCTGAGACCAAAGCCGTCCTTTGCCGGATGACTTTCCTGCATTCCGGTGAGCACGTAATTGGCTTTGACGTCGGTAGGATAGTACCACACGCTGGGCAAGGATGAGGCTTGCCATTTTTCTGCCTCGTTAACGCCTTAGCGCACTCGGGTGAACAAGTCGCTGGTACACCTCTTGGAATCCACTTCCCACAGATCGGACAGGGATGCGCTTTCGGAGCCTCCCTTTCAGTGCTTATTAAACCAGCAGCAATCCTTTCTTTTCTAGTAGCACCTAGTTTCGTCCGCGCTTCGGGAGACATTGCTTGGTGCCGCGCCTTTAAGCGACATTCCTCCGAACAAAGGCGCGGGGTTGACTTCGGAATCTCTGTGCCACATATCCGACATTTATGCGGGCGGCTAGTCTTCTCTATCCTAATATCCTTATACTTCTCTCGCAAAACCTCAGTTCTAGCTCGGAGTTCATCCCTCCCCTTCGTGCTATGAACACGAACAGGCCGGGTTCTTACCTCGAGAGAACCTCTCCAATCGTCTTTCCTAGCCAACGTCCTTTGGCTCATCTCATCCCGAAGCTCTTGGGAAGTTACTGGCTCGCTCTTATACATATACGCCAGCTCCCTAAGCTCCGCGGCACTGATGCCATGGGCTTTGCAAGTATGATTCGGTAACGACTTCCACGCACCTTTCCCACACCACCAGCATTGTTGGGCTTCGATGTACTCACGCAACTCATCTGGGCTGGGGTCATCTAACCGAACCGGCAAAGGAGTCGGGCGCGGCACTCGTTCTGGTAACTTAATCCAAATCATATTCTCTCTTTTTCAGTGTTCTCCCTCAGAACGTTGGGTATACTGCCTTTTCTTGCTCTCAGATACATGCTTTCGATGGAGCTCTCGTTCCTCCTCCGGTAGATTATCCCACCAGGTCTTCCGAGCTTTAACCTGTGCTGAAATTTTTACCGCCCGGGCAACAGGGCAATTCCGCCGATGATGTTCCCCATCTTTTCTCACAGGGAACACCTCCCCACAGGGACATCTCCACTTTCCCGACAACAAAGTCTTCTCCCTGCGTCTCTGGATTGTCGCCAGTAGATTATGCCGGCAAAGGTCCCTCATCGAGGGGGTGCCATACCAGGAATCCCGGAGGTTCGCTAATGCTCTTTCTTGGGCTTCGGGCTCGTTCATGGGGTTATATTCTGTTAATAGTTTTGACTTTAGCAGGCATGCTTGTGGCCTCAAGCGAATACCACGCCCGAGTCTGTTGCTCCGAAGGAACTCTAAAAGCTCAGCCTTGGTCATTATTTGAGAGGACAAGTGTTTCCAGTTCCCCAGCTGCTTATTTAACTCCCTCAATCTCTGCCTAGTTCCTTCGCAGACCAGGCTCTGTCCCCTGTTTAGGCCAAATTCCTCTCGGTAGTCATCGGCACTCCAGCCGTGAGTTTGCCATACGTGGGCACTCAAGCCCCGGAACCATTTGCCACATATATGGCACTGGACCTTGTCCTCAATCTCATCATAAGTAAGGACGCCTACTTCACCATACAACTTTAGCTCCTAGCGTTCTCGATAAGAACACTCCCTTAAGTTGGCCCAGTATTAAAAACTCTTTCTCACTCACCTTACGTCTATCTTATTTTAATTGTTGGTGACCGTCAACAATTAACCCCCTGTTCCCTTGGCCAGGGAAAGAGGGGCGGAGCCTCTCTCCTTTGAAGGGGGAGGGGACTCCCCCGGGCGAGGTTGGTAAACAAAAAAGGGGCCGGGGATTTGAACCCCGACCCCTTAGTCATATACTCCTAGTAATATACTAGAAGGTAAACAGTGCCGGCTGTGCTTCTTTTCTCGCGGCCACCTCTTCCTCTTTCCTCTCCTTTCGTATGTCTTTAGCCTTTTCTGTCCGGTGTTTTCGCTTCGTCCCATAAAGCCAGTACTTCAAATGGCTCAAGTCCCGTTTCTGGTCGTCGGTCAGGATATCCCTGCGGATATCATCGGGGATTATCTTTCCCTCTGCACCACAGACCTTCGTAGCCAGGTAAAGATAGATTTCTGTCCAATCATGCCCCATCGGCGCCTCCATGGTCCTCGGCATCATGTAGGCCAGGGCCTCGGAATCTGTGCCGATTGGCTCTCTCCCCTCTTTATTGGCCACCATGAGCTCGATTAGTCGGTCCATCTTGATGCGGCCTGTCAGCCATTCAGGGATGAAGTCTCTGGTAGCCCACCCTCCAGGGAAAACGATAATCGGGTCACATATAGCGCCGACCAGTTCCTCCATACCTTTATCGAGTGATAAGTGCTTACCCTTCTCCTTCTTCGGCGCAGCGAGATTTTCGTCATTGAAGACCGTCAGGCCCGGCATCTGGTTTTGCGGGGTTTTCTCTGGCACTCTTCACCTCCTTTGCTACATTAATTAGCCACTGAAACGGGCTTTGGTGGTTTCTGTTGACCGTTGCCGCCAGGTGCTGGTGGACAGATGCCCAGTAGCCGAACATTTGAAACTTTCCCCTGGCCAGCTGGTTCCAGGCCCTGTGCTCTGCTCGAGCAAGGGCGTGTTCAATAGTTTCAGGCAAAGAACACCCCTTTCGGTGTGAAGGTCTGGGGTCGTGGAGCTGGAACTCGGCGAGGTCGCTATGGCGAAAAATCCAAGCTCCCTTTCCCCCGCCCATTGGTCTTCGGCATGCCGGCAGCCAACCCATCTTGATATAGCGGTAGACAGGGTTTCCATCGGCTAGCCCAAGAAATTGACCAGCTTCTGCTTTGGTATACCAGGGGTTTTTCTCCCACTCGGCTTGGACGACGCT
>DATKVW010000200.1:0-8267 GCA_035529875.1 Dehalococcoidales bacterium
TTTCTGGATATTGATAAGGACGACGGTATAGTCGGCACTGAAGTGGAGATTATCGGTGAGGGCTTCATGGAGAACGAGGATATCACCGTAGAATACGACGATGATGACGTGACCGACGATATAGACGGCGCTGACAAGACCGACGGCGATGGCGAGTTTGATTTCACCTTTGAGATTCCGGAGAGCACCGTTGGCGACCACACCATAACGGTTACCGATGAAACCGGCAATAAAGCCGAGGTAACCTTCACTGTAGAGGAGAACCTTGAGCTTAGTCCTGATTCAGGCCCGCCGGGAACGGTTATAATCGTAAATGGTACCGGCTTTGGATATCGCGAGGATTTTGACAGGGTCAGGTTTAATAATGTCAACATCCTAGGTGATATAGACGAAGACCGCACAGATAGGGACGGCAGCTTCACCTTCACCTATACTATACCGGCCACTCTGGGCTCTGGTACCTATACACTAAGTGTCAGAGACGATGACGGCAACGAAGCCGATGCTACATTTACCATAGCCGTTATCTCAAATATAGATAAGACAACCGGCTCTGTGGGTGAGACGCTGACGATAACAGGCACCGGTTTTACTACCGGCACGGCTATCACGGTTACCTATGGCGGCAATCCGGTTACCTTAAGTGTTTCCAATATAGATACCAACGGTAATCTGACCGCCCAGTTCAGCGCCCCAGCAAGCGCCGCAGGTCCTCATAACATCGTTTTGATCGTAGGTACTCATATCAAGACGTTTGTTTTTACCATGGAAGCGGTGCCGCCGGATGCTCCTAATCTATTGCTGCCGCTGACAGGCGAGAAAGCCAAGCAGCCGATAACCTTCGACTGGAGCGATGTCACCGATGACAGCGGCGTCACTTATATCCTGTGGGTCTCCAATGACACCGACTTCGCCACCCTGGTACTTGAGAAGACGGGGCTTACTGATTCTGCTTACACAATGACCGAGGCCGAGGAGCTGGCTTCTGTCGGCAAGGATGCACCATACTACTGGAGCGTGCGGGCGGTGGATAACGCCAGCAACCTCGGTGCCTGGGCCGCATCGTCCACCTTCACCGTGGGCTTTAGTTTTGACTGGCCCACCTGGGCCTGGTGGGTGGTCGGAGGCGTCGGAGGACTGATAATTATTCTTGTGTTCTTCTGGTTTGGACGAAGGAGCATAACCTACTAAATTTAAAAATAATAAGACTCCGAGCCGATATTAGCGAGAAAACCACGAAAAAGGAGCGATAAAAAAGAAAAATCGCCAGGAATTGTCAAATTGGCAATAAAAGTTGCTAATAGGGTATTGACAAATAACTAGTTTTAGGTGTATAAATATAGTCAGTTTCAGGGGTAGGGCTAGTCTGGCGCACCGGCAGAGTTTCTTTTCATCGACTAGCTCACCGGTCACGCCAGCGGCCCTGCCCATGATTCTTAATAAAAGAGGAAGGGGGTGGTGCTTATAGTGAAATTCCCGTTATGGGATTTATTTTTGTACCTCGCACCTAACGCCACTGCCTCTTGAAGGCGGGGATCATGCCCTGCCATTTGGGTTGTGGCTTTACGATAAACAAATAAAAAAGGAGAATACAATAAGTGAAAAATAAAATGAAAGGAATCTTGGCTGTTTTCCTGACGCTTAGTCTCATATCAACTATGCTGTTCGCAGTGGCTCCTATAAGCGCTGCGGCACTAACCGGCCCGGGCACTAATGCCTGGGGCGATGTCGGCATGCCGGCTATAGCGCCTGAAACCGAAGTTGGTGTTATGGCCATCGCCCCGGACGGCACCATCTATGCCGCTATCTTCTACGAAAGTGATTACGTTGTAGAGGCCAAACGGGGCACCTGGGACATCATGAAGTCCACCGATGGCGGCTTCAACTGGACGGCCACCAAGCTTACCGGCTTGGTTGACGATGGCGATTTCCTCAGTTGGCCTACTGGTGTTGGAAACCAGACGCCAGTGGACATAGCCATATCGCAAAACTGGGAGAACGACCAGACCCTCTATGTCGCATGCCTTAATGGTGATATCTACCGACTGGAAGAAGCTGGCGCTGCTACACCGATACTCCTCAAGGCTATTGTAGACAGCTCCGGAAGGACGCTAGCTTCAGGCGGATTTCTATACGATATAGACCTGTGGTTTGATGGCAGCGATAACTGGATTATGGTTGCCTGCGACATGGATGTCCTAGTGCTCCGCGATGCCCTCTTCGAGAACTGGCGTGATCAGGAGCTGGCTACTGGTGTAGAGATGGGTATGGCTGTTCAGGCAAACTTTGCCCCTGACTTTAGCACCAGCAACCTCATCTGGGCTGTAGCCGCCAATGGCATAGGGTATGGCCTTATTTCCATAGGAGATGGCTTAGCCGAATGGTCAAACGAAAACGCACTTTCCGGCAGCTACTCTGTTAAGCTGGACGATGGTCCCGCGGACTGGACCGATTGGGCTGGGGTGCGGATACCTTACGGCCAAACACTGGATACCTTCTTCACTACAGGATCTGATGATACGGCCCTCCTCGATTTCGCCAAGACCTACTTCTGGTACAATATGGAAAACGGAGTGTTTGGTCAGATACCGGTTTTCACATTTGTTTTCGAAGATGAAGGAACGAATAACGATGAAACCTGGAAGCTAGTAATTGGGGGGCCAAACTTCGAAACAAAGACGGGAGTCGGCACCTGGGAAGCCGTGATACACCCTGCGTCTAATACAATCCACCTCGGAGGGTATACCTCACCGGGGGTTTGGGAAGATTATCTAATCGGCGGAACATGGGGTGCACACACAGGCAACCGGATATTTGAGGAGTTCGGCTGGTGGCAGAATAACGCTGCCTCTCCCATAAAGGGCTTGACGGTTGATTATGTTGAGGTAAGCATAGACACTAAGGAAGCAATTGTCTACCTTGACAACATCACCGTTAACGGTGTGTTCTACGACCTAGAACCCTCCTTCCACCTTACATCCACCATTTCACCCGGACAGTGGGGCAACACCATTAAAGATGTTGCCTTCGGAAATCAAAGTGGAGTCGCCAACAATTGGACGCCCTTTGTCGATATTGCCTTCCCCGATAACTATACCACCTCGGCTCCGATGCTTTATGTTGCCATAGCTGAGGGATACTTTGGCCCTCCTGATGCAGGCAACCTTTACATGGTACAGGGAGCATATGCTTCCAGTACTGCCCTTACAGAAGCCGACCCACTGCTACCCGATGACACTGATGTCGGCAGTGTTGAGGTTTCTGGTAATGTAATCCTGCTGGTTGATACCTGGACTGGCGATGTCTTAGTAAGCAAAAATGCCGGCGATACCTTCGCCCTGGCTACCAGGGGTCCATCAGGCCCTGATTCTTATTGGGGCCATGTCTATATGGCACTAGGTGCCTTTGACCCCGATGAGGGCATTGCCTACTTTAGCTCGATAGATTCTGAATTTGGAATTGATAGCGCTCTTAGCCGCACTACCGATGGCGGTGCCACCTGGGACCAGATAAGCTGGATTGATACCCTTATTGACAAAATCCTGGATGTTGCCTTCGCACCTGAAGGCGCCAGCCAGCCAGCACTCTTGCTGACCAGTGAAACAGGTGGGGCTGAAAGCCTGTGGCAAACTGCTGACGCCACCGCATCCAGCCCTCAGTGGATCAGAGTAGCCACAAACCATAACCTTGAAGTGAACTCAATGTATTACGTTGAGTACTCTCTGGACGGCTCAGCCATCATGCTGTTTGTTGATGGCGCCTCTTTTGAAATCTACAAGTCCACAGACGATGCCAACACCTTCAAGCACTGGCGTGACCTGCCAACAGACATGAATTCCATAAATGACTGGGTAATTGCCGACTCAACCACCATATACACCGCCACCGATGTCGGCTACTGGGGCACTAGCGCCTTCGGCCCGGCCACAATTGAACTTCTGGGCGCGCTGAACTCCGTTGCCGTCAATGGTGACATCATAGTTGTCGGTACTGTGGGTGGAGATGCTTATGTCTCCGATGATGCCGGCGAGAACTGGAGTGCTTCACACGTTGTTTCCGCTACTGGTAATGTTTTCGTTACCTTCGGCGCTGATGGTACAGTCTATGCTGTTGCCGCCGATGGCGGCAGTGTCATGCATGCCAATGTCGGCGTAAATGCCTTGGGCCAACTGGCTCTGATACACTACGACCCAATAGCCAAGAAGGACGTGGTAGGCTTTACTGCTCTTCTGGACGAGGATGAAGATGCCGCCACGGCTTTAGGCGGTTTCACCGGTCTGTGGGTCGCCCCCGATAACACCCTCTACGCCTTGGGCACTTCCGGGACTGTTGCTTCTACTTCAGTTACGTTCGCTGATCCTACTGTCTTTGTTGATGATTACGTCTTAACTATTGACACTAATTCAACATTGGTACTTGATGGAGTCCTCATAACCGTAGAAAGTGGCACTTTCACAGCAGACGAAGAAGTTGATATCTTTGCCAATACGATTTTGGCTGTTACCCCAAGCGTCGCTCAGGGTACCTTGTATGTCCAAGGTCAGACCGCTGGTGATATTGGTTCCATTGAGGTAACCATCATCAACGAAACAGGGATGGCCTGGGCGGTCGATAGCGGTTTTTCGGGAATCACCCTCACCGATCCCACTTTGGTTGCTATTGGTCCTTCAATCGGTAACGATGCCCAGGTCTACCGCATGTTCCCCGAAAGGTACCACACCTATTGGGAGACCGTAGGTATTCCCAATGCTGATGGACTTTGGGGCACTAGCGGTTCCAACATCCTATGGACCATAGTTCCTGTTGTTGGCGTTTCCGGTGTTAGCGAGGGTATTTCTGCCCTTGAGGATACCTTATCCGGTTATGTCAGCGGCGTTGCTGTCGCCGCGACTACAAGCTCGGCTACGGTAACCTGGGATGCAATGCCCGGCGCCGAAGGATATAAAGTCATGATTATCAAGGCTTCATATGCCATGGCCGGACAACTTAGCCTCATGGATTGTAAGCCAACTACCAAGACTACCTATACCTTCTCCCTCTTGGATGACGATACTGCTTACTTCGTCAACGTCATGGCTGTCTCTCCGTTGAGCTCGCGCGTAGACATGGGTTGCTTGATGTTCACCACCGGTGATGCTGTGGGTGTACCCATCGCTGAGGTTCCGATTCTCGGTTCCCAGGATTACACCCTGTTCCCATCGTTTGTCTGGAGCGCCGTTTCCGACGCTGACAGCTACGAGCTAGAACTGGCTACAGCACCTGACTTTAGCGATGCCGTCGTGGTGCTCACCACTCTCACCCAGCACACCTGGACGACTGAACTCGAGTACGACCAGAACTACTACTGGCGAGTCAGGGCGCTCAGTGACGTCGGTGGAGTCAGCCTTTGGGACGTCTCAAACTTCCACACCAAGGCAGAAGCTGCCGATCCTGTGGTAGTTGACGTTAATCCAACTCCCAACATCACTCTGACTGTACCCGCTGCTGTAACTCCGAGTTACATCTGGGGTATAATCGTGATTGGTGCGCTACTTACTATCGCGGTAATAGTTCTTATCGTCAGGACCAGAAGGGTTGTTTAAGTCTTCTGATTAGTTCTGTCTTTTAAGGGCTGATGCCTTCTAGATAGCCCCGAAGAGCCCCCCGGAAACGGGGGGCTCTTCTTATTGTACTTAAGTACAATGCCAACCTAAGTATAAATACTGATTGACAATAAGTGTAAGCGGGTGTATAAAAGATTAACTATTCTTATAGAAGAGGTGATGCCTATAGAGCATGGACTCTCAGCAAAGACTGAGTGACGCTAGGAAAGACTAGAAGACCTTAAAATAAAATTAGAGAGGTTATTAATGAGTAAGTTTCACTCTACTATAAGTAGAAGGGACTTCATGAAAGCCGTCGGTCTAGGCGCCGCCGGACTCGGCGCTGCCGGAGCGGCCGCTCCTCTTTTCCATGACCTTGACGAGATATCCGCTTCTTCAAAGGGTTTAAAACCGGCGCATCCCTGGTTCGTCAAGGAAAGGGATTACATGGATCCTACCACCGAGATTGACTGGAGCCTGATGGAGCGCTTTGATGCCAGTGGCGAGCTCAACAATTCACTGCACGTAGATAAGGATAAGCTTGACCAGATGCGTGCCCTGAATAAAGCCCATGTCAAAGAAGGCTTCGATGGCAATAAGCCCGGTTTGGACTTAAGGTCATATGCCCTTAAAACATCAGCCTGGCTTAAGCCCTACGTACGCGCCGGCGGAGCTAAGGCTGCATTCCTGGGCGAGAAGCACCGTATAAGCACACCGGAGCAGCTGGGTACCACCAAGTGGACGGGCACTCCCGAGGAAAACGCCCGTATGATAAGGTCAGCGGCCAGGTTTTTTGGCGCCTGTCAGGTTTCTTTTGGCGAGGTGATAGAGGGCAAGACGAAGAAGCTCATAAACACGGTCACCGCTGATTTCGGCCCCAAATATCCTGTCGTTTTCGAGGATGTCGACGATTCCTATGTCGTAGATCCTGATGACACCGGCAAGGGTGGCAAGATGGTTTTCGCCAACAAGCTAAAGTACGCCATCATCCTGATGATCAGGCAGGATCTTGACATGACCAGGATGGCGCTGAGCTACCTGGAGAACTCCGGCGGCGGCAAGGGCTACGACCAGATCGATATAACCCAGTACCGCATGAAGTCGTTCCTTAACGGCATAGGTTACGATGCTACCGGAGGCACTGTGATGGGCCTTACCTGCGCCCGGCCTGGCTGGGGTACCCTGTTCGGCCTGGGTGAGCTGACCCGACTGATGCAACTCTCTTGCCCCGAGTACGGCCCGCTCATCCGCACCACCATGGTGGTCTTCACCGACCTGCCGGTTGCCCCCAACAACCCGATTGATTCAGGAACCAACCGCTTCTGCATTAACTGCAATAAGTGCGTCGATATCTGCCCTGTAGGCGCCATTTACAGTGAGAAGGAACCGGACTTCATAAGGACGCCCATCGATTCCCAGAATGGCCCCTTCCCGCCGGATCACCTGAAACCAGAGGCCTTTAATAACAGCCCCGGCTACAAGCACTGGCCGCTGAACCATTACGCCTGCGGCGGTTACTGGAGCACCGTGGGCCCCTACTGCGGCATCTGCCATGGCACCTGCGTTTTCAGCAAGCATCCGGTATCGACAATCCACGAGCTCGTTAAGCCCATTATCACCTATACCACGGCATTTAACGGCTTCTTCCTGGCCATGGACAAGGCCTACGGCTACGGCACTGTACCAGAGGAAAGATGGAACGACTGGTGGGAAGATCCATTTTACGAAGTACCAGGCTACGAGAATCAGGGTCATTAGGGTAATATTTAAGGAGGTAAATAAACATGTTAACCGGTACGATGTTTTTATGGTCCATAGTGGTTTCTGCTTCAGTGCTTGGTGCCTATATCCTGTGGAAATGGCTGGCTAGTAAGAAAGCTGTCACCAGGTGGTACGATTGGCTGATAGTAATTATCGGATATGTGATGTTCTGGTTCTCCATCCAAAACTTTTACACCAGCTTCACAGAAATTGAGCCATTGGCTGGCTGGATGTTCTTGCTGTTCCCCGGTCTGCCGGCTATTGTCATCATGGGCATCGCCGTGCTTCAGGTATGGCGGCGCAACAGAGCCACAGCTCAAAGTTAAAGATAGCAATAATAGATTAAGGGCTCCTTCTTAAAAGGGGTCCTTAGTTTGCTAAAGTCCCATTGACAAAAAGGAAATTTGGGTGTATAAATGAGACTGGCTCTGCCGGGGGAAACTAGGGTGCAGCGTGTACCCCAAGCACAGCGGCTTAATTATCATAAAATCCCCTCCCGTGTGGTGAGCCCTAGCTGTAATCGGGCTGGCGGCAGAGCTTTTTTTTTACTATGAAAAAGGACAGAGACATAATAGGCAGGTTCGGCCCAGGCAACGTGCCCTGGAACAAGGGGCTCGAGCTCGTGAAAAAATCAGACCTTGTGCGCTGCGGTATATGTAGCACAAAATTCCCCATTGGAAAAGGCAGGGTAATTACCAGGTTTTTCCCTTCTGTTTATGCCTGCCCGGAGTGCTGTAGGTATGAATGAAAAGTTAAAACAAATGAAATCTGATACCAGGCTGGCCCCCCTGAGCGCCTACGGTTACCTGGAGTACCACAAGGGACAGGCCTGTGTCCATGCCCACAAGGCAGGAACTCACCCCCTGCTCTGCCAGGAGGGCTACTGCTGCCGCTGCCAGATCTACCTTGATTTTATGGATAAAG
>DATKVW010000201.1:0-9574 GCA_035529875.1 Dehalococcoidales bacterium
TAATGTCCTCACCGCCAGCAAACCCGCCAAAGAGCCTTCCGGCACGGGTAAAGTACCTCTTGTAAATCTTACGTAGCAGGTCGACCCTGCCCACCGGGGCATTGTTGGGGTCAGCAGTACCAAGATAGGTATGGCAGGCCTCAACACAGGCACCGCACTTGGTGCATATATCCACCGACAGCATCAGCGACCTGAAATCATCCCTCATGTCACCAAGCAACTCCAGAGCCTTCTCCGGTCGTTTCTCAGGCTCCATGGGCTCCGGGATTCCGATATAGGCTAAATCCTTAGCCCTGGCGAGGTAAGGTCGGTCTACAGATTTCCTAATCATACCTTCAATCGCTTTGCGCTGCACCTCTATTTCATCAAAGGTAAGCAAGTGATGCTTTTCCCGCTCCTCATCACTGTCTATGATAGGCGTCCCCCGTCGGTCATACTCCGCCTTCTCCGGCGGGATGGTCATCTCCATAATTTTCTTATCTAATCTCTGCCGTTCCTTGAAAGCCTCGCTTTTCCGCTCACTCTCAGGCAAAGAATTCGCCTCAATCTCAATTAATTTATTTAAACCTTCCTGTAATTTCATCATCTTACGCAACGTCCTCCCGCAATTAGCTCTGTCTCTTTTTGAGTCATTGTCCACCGATTACTAATCTGCCCTATGGGGTGAAATAGTTTACTGAAGGGAAAATACATAAACAAGGAGAAGCCGGTAAACAGATGGACGGGGAAAATCCAACTCACGGTGACTACATAGGGTTGGAAGGTGACCAACCCTAGCCCCCATTTCATCACCTCACCCATATCGAGCTCGGTGAAGAAACTCATATAGGTACCGCCGATAACATGAGCCAGAACCAAGCCTATAGCGATATAATCAGTAGCTATGCTTAGTCGTCTAACGTCCCTGGTCACTATGCGCTTGATAAGTAAGAAGAGCAAAGCAGCAATCAGGGGGAAGGCAAAGCAAGCAAAAACATAAATGAAGGTTTTAGCCCCGGGTATAGTGTAGGGTGTCCATAGGTCAATCCCGGCATCAATCACCCCGAAGAAGTGAGTGCCCAGCAACGCTATCAGGGCACTCACGTGCATGGCGAAAGCCCCGATCCAGAGCCACTTATCATTCCTGAAAAGGCTGATAAATAGCAATACCTCAGCAGCTATCTTGCCGGTCACACCCTTCCAGGTTGTTTTCGCCGGGGCTAAACTTATCCGCAGTGGCACCGGTGTCTGCAACCAATACCATAGTCGGTAAACAGTGCCGACTCCGAAAACAATAACAGCTATGTAAAACAGGACAATTTCAATAAAGAATAACAGACCATACATTAGAAAAAGAAACGCCTCCACTTGAAATTCTTACTATTCTATGCATCTACTCTGACCAAGTCAAGCCTTGCTACTGGTTAGTCTCGCCCTTGATAGAGATTTCGGGCGGTGTTATAATGATTACTGTTATATGTCTCAAAACCACCTAAATTAATTCCGGAAAAGGAGGAACAGAGGTGTCAGAAGACAAAACACCAAAACTGGACGAGCTGGAAAAAGGTCCGTGGCCTAGCTTTGTGACAGAGATTAAAAGAGCCGGCAAGAAAAAGGCTAGTGCCAATGACCTTCTAAAGCAACTGGAACTTTCCTACACTGATGGGGTAACCCACTGGAAGCACGGTGGGGTGGTTGGGGTAAGAGGCTATGGATGTGGAACTATCGGTAGATACTCCGATTCACCTGATAAGTTCCCCAATGTAGCTGCTTTCCATACCTTCAGGGTGAATCATCCTAGTGGCTGGTTCTACACCACCAAGGCATTAAGACAGATCTGTGACATCTGGGAAAAGTACGGGAGCGGACTTACCAATTTTCACGGTTCAACCGGTGATATCATACTTTTGGGAGCACCTACCGAGAACCTGCAACCTTGCTTTGATGCCCTGACCGGTGAGGCAGGGTTTGATTTAGGAGGAGCAGCATCGGACCTGAGGACACCAAGTTGTTGTGTAGGGGCAGCGAGGTGTGAATTTGCCTGCATAGATACCACTGATTTATGTAATGACCTGACCCAGACCTTTCAGGACTATATACACCGACCCCACTGGGGATACAAATTTAAGATTAAGATTTCAGGGTGCCCTAATGATTGCATCGCCTCTATAGGCAGGTCTGATATGCCTATAATCGGGACGTGGCGGGACGCACTCAGGATAGACCAGGATGCCGTCAGGGAATATGTCGACAGCGGCCTTGATATTGTCAGCGAAGTCGTTAGCCAATGCCCCACTGAAGCACTGGAGTGGGATGCGAAAGGGAAAAAGCTTAACCTGAAGCCAGAAGAATGTGTCAGGTGCATGTACTGTCTCAGCAGGATGCCCAAGGCAATAAGACCAGGGCTGGATAAAGGGGCTACTATTATGATTGGCGGCAAAGCTCCGTTAGTCAGAGGTCCTCGTCTCGGCTGGGTATTAGTACCCTTTATGAAGATGGAACCACCCTATACTGAACTGAAAGACCTGCTTGAGAAGATATGGGACTGGTGGGATGAGAATGGCAAGACGCGAGAAAGAGTTAGCGAGCTTATTGAACGATTAGGGATACAAGAGTTTCTCAAGGCTATGGACCTGCCACCCTTACCTGAGATGGTAGCTGAACCTAGAACTAATGCTTTCATTTTCTAGTCACAAGGAAAGTAAACTAGAAGGAGTAGAAAATTGGCAACTGATATAGGACCTCCAGATTATAGGACAATGCTTCCCGAGATAATAAAGAAGAATTACGGTCAGTGGAAGTATCACGAGATACTGAAGCCTGGATTCTTAAAACATGTGGCTGAAAACGGGGATGCAGTCTACACTATCAGGGCTGGTTCACCCCGATTACTGAGTGTTGATAAGGTGCGCGATATCTGCGACGTGGCTGACAAATACTGTGATGGACATCTCAGATTCACCAGTCGGCATAATGTCGAGTTTCTGCTTGCCGATGAGAGCAAATTGGAAGCTCTGGCTAAAGAAATAAACGAAAAACTGGGATTTCCAATAGGCGGCACTGGAACATGCTTAAGCAATATTGTTCATACGCAGGGGTGGATACACTGCCATACTCCAGCCACCGATGCCTCTGGAATTGTCAAGGCGCTGATGGATGAGCTATATGACTATTTCGTATCAGAGAAACTCCCGGCTAAAATGAGGATTTCCCTGGCTTGCTGCGGCAATATGTGTGCCGCTATTCACTGTTCGGATATATCCGTTGTCGGGGTACACACCGCTCCACCAACGAAGATAGATGACAAGAACTTCTCAACCTGGTGCGAGGTTCCAACCACATTAGCTAGTTGTCCTACCGGCGCTATCAGGCGATATCCCGAAGCAAAAAGTGTTAGGATTGATGAAGAGAAGTGCATGTATTGCGGCAACTGCTATACTGTATGTCCCGCCCTGCCCATAGCTAGCAAAGAAACCGATGGTATTGCCATCTTCGTCGGCGGGAAAGTATCTAGCAATAGAACTTCCCCCAAGCTCTCGAAGTTAGCTATTCCCTTCATTCCCAACAACCCACCGAGGTGGCCCGAGGTTGTCAGCGCGGTTAAGAATATCGTTGAGGTCTATGCCAAGAATGCCCGGAAGGGCGAAAGAATGGGTGACTGGATTGAGAGGATAACCTGGCCAACCTTCTTCAAACTAACTGGTATCCCGTTTACCATGAAACACATTGATAACTTCACCGGCGCCTTAACAACCTACAATAGATCAGCGCATATTAAGTTTTAAGAGAAGGGGTGGTATAAGTGAGTGAGATAACCAGTGATGAGCTCAAGCAAAAAATATTGAAATACTTGGACACAGTGACCAGGGTAAAGGTACGAGCGGTTCACACTGCTATTGGTGAGGACAAAAAACTAGTTGATAAAGCCATGGGCAAATTAGCTAGTGAAGGCAAGGTTGAGTACCTTTACCTGGAAACGTCGTATGTAAAACTTGCCGGGAAAGAAATACCAGGTGCTGAGCGGAAGGCCATATAGTCAATCAGAGGCTCACTCTAGCGAGCGGCTGCCTCGGGTTGTTATTTCTGCTTGCCAAGGTCATCTGGGAAAAACAACGGTCAGTATAGGGTTATGTGCTGCTTATGTTGAACGCGGTCTGGTAGTACAACCCTTTAAGAAAGGTCCCGATTACATCGACCCTTCCTGGCTTACGGCGGCAGCCAATAGAGACTGCCGTAATCTAGATGCCTACCAGATGCCCGAAGAAGCTATCTTGCTTTCCTTTCAACGCGCCTCTCTGGGGGCAGACCTAGCTCTTATTGAAGGTGTGATGGGACTGTATGACAGCTTTTCCCCCGATGGCTGGGGCAGCACCGCCTGGATGGCTCGCCTGCTGGGAGCGCCAGTTATCCTGCTGGTTAATGCCAGACGGATGACGCGTAGCGTAGCAGCGATGATAACCGGCTATCAGCGTTTTGAACCGGATACCAATATCGCCGGGGTGATACTGAATAATGTTTTAACCGAGGGGCATAAGCAGAGGTTGCTGACAGCTATAGCTCAATATTGTGATGTGCCTGTGCTGGGATGTATACCTCCAGATGATAACCTTAGTCTTGCCGAGCAGCATCTGGGTCTGAGACCCCACCGACACCGGCACTCCGAGGAGACAACCGCTCTTATTGAGCGTATCCGTGATAGGATTAAAGCCTGTCTGGACATAGATGGCATTCTGGCTATCGCCAATAAAGGCGAAACGCAGCGGATACCGGTTGCCGGTGAGCCAGAGAGAAAAGCACCGCTGGTTAAAATAGGAGTATTACGCGACCGGGTTTTCAATTTCTATTACCCGGAAAACCTGGAGGCATTATGCCAGGCGGGTGCCGAACTAATCTTCATTAACTCTCTACAAGACCAGAGGTTACCTGACATTGACGGGCTCTATATGGGCGGTGGCTTCCCTGAATTATTCCTTGAAGGGCTGGAGGCTAATGTCAACCTCCGCCAGGATATCGCTCAGGCAGCTAAGAATGGTTTACCCATATATGCTGAATGCGCTGGCCTTATGTACCTCTGCCAGAGCATCTATTGGCGTGACCGGCGCTACGAAATGGTAGGAGCGATTCCTCGCCAGGTAGAGATATGCCAGCGTCCCCAGGGACATGGCTATGTAGAGGTAGAAGTGGTGAATGAGAACCCGTTATTCCCCATAGGATTGAAACTGCACGGTCATGAATACCATCATTCCAGACTGGATAACCTAGACGGTCTTACCTTTGCTTACAAGATGCGGCGGGGTCGGGGAGCAGGTAGGCAATCAGATGCTATTGTATAT
Organism: Dehalococcoidales bacterium; assembly: GCA_035529875.1. Taxonomy (GTDB): domain Bacteria; phylum Chloroflexota; class Dehalococcoidia; order Dehalococcoidales; family DATKVW01; genus DATKVW01. The sequence goes on from DATKVW010000201.1 coordinate 5,313, forward strand.
AATAATGTCTTTGCTGCCTACACCCACTTGCACGCTCTAGGTATACCACAATGGGCTGAGGCTTTTGTGTCCTTAGCATCACGAGAAAAAAGCCTTAGCCCTGCTTTGTGACGATTAGTTTTGAGGAGGTGAATTTAATGGCAAAAGCTGTACTCGGGGGCATAGAGGTTGATATTGATGAGGATGGCTACATCCAGGAGCCGGATAAATGGAATGAAAAAATGGCTGAGGATTTAGCCAAGACCGAGGAATGCCCTCCCATGAGTGAGGACGCCTGGAAAGTAGTAAACTACCTCAGAGATTACTACCTTAAGTTTGAAATTGCTCCACCAATCCGTATGCTGGTTAAGAGCACTGGATTTAACCTGAAGACAATTTACGAAATGTTCCCTGGTGGGCCAGCCAAATCAGCATGTAAGGTAGCCGGACTGCCCAAGCCTACCGGCTGTCTCTAAAATACATACCCACTATATTATGGGCAAACTAATCTGGCTAATACCAGAGCATTAGAGCCCGATTAAAGAGGAAAGACGTTATTGGCGGAACAAAAGGGCAAAGTGTTTCTGCTGGGAACTGAAGGTTGCGGTTATGGTGATAGTGACCTTGCTTTCCAGATTCTGGTTGATTTGCTGGAGGCTCTGGTTGACCGTAAGGAGAGACCGACGGCTATTATCTGCTGGAATACGGCAGTGAGGATAGTAGCTGAAGGCTCTCCGTTACTATCACGGTTGAAGCGTCTCGAAGAAAAAGGGATAAACATTCTGGCGGGACGGTCATGCCTGGTTGACCTGGAACTTGAGGATAAGGTGGCAGTGGGTAAGGTGGCAAACATGAATGACATCCTGGACCTTATTCTGCATAATGATGTCGTCAGTTTATGAGCCAATTATGACGGAGGAATTCCAAAGTGATATCAGTCTCGAAATTATTGTGTGGTGTCATTGAACCGGGTGATGCTCTCCGTTACGGCTTAAAGACCGCTAGTACACTAAAAACTACCCGCCCCAACAAAGATACCCCCAGACCTATTGTCGTTTGGAACTGCACCAGACAATGCAATCTTAACTGCCTCCATTGCTATAGTAATGCCAGGAGCCAGGGTTCTGCGGGAACCCTGAGCACAAGCGAAGGCAAGGGGCTGATACGTGACCTAGCTGAATTTGGTGTCCCGGTGCTATTACTTTCGGGAGGTGAACCCTTACTCAGGGAGGATATTTTTGAACTGGCAAGTTTCGCCAGAGAGCAGGGAACAAGCCCTGTTCTTTCCACCAACGGCACCCTTATTACCCAGGGAGTGGCTGAGAAGATACGCAATGTTGGTTTTGAGGAGGTGGGGATAAGTCTAGATGGCATTGGCGCCACTAATGACCATTTTCGAGGTAAAAAGGGCGCCTACCAGACAGCATTGGATGGCATCCGAAACTGCGTTGCCCTTGGGATGAGGACTTCTCTCAGACTAACCATTACTACTTTTAACTACCGGGAGATTCCGGCTATCTTTGATCTCGCCGAGCGAGAGGGTGTAGACCGCATCTGCTTCTATCACCTTGTCTACGCGGGGCGGGCGAGCAACCTTCATAATGGCGACCTGAGTCATTCTGAAACCAGGGCACTAGTAGACCTAATCTGTGAACGCACCTTGGACCTGTGCCGGCGGGGTAAGCCCAAGGAGGTTCTCACCGTAGCCAATCATACCGATGGTGTCTATATCTACCTCAAGTTAAAAGGACAAGACCCAGAACGCGCTGCTAAAGCGCTATCTCTACTTAGGAGAAATGGCGGAAATAATTGTGGCATCCGAATAGGAGCCATTGACGATTTAGGCAATGTCCATCCCAACCAATTCTGGTGGCGCCACTGCTTAGGTAATGTGCGTCAGCGCAAGTTCGGTGACATCTGGGCAGATTCCCCGGACCCATTGCTACATGAACTAAGAGAACGAAAAGAGCTGCTTAATGGTCGTTGTTCCCGCTGTCAGTATCTGGACATATGCAATGGTAATATGCGAGCTCGCGCTGAGGCAGCCTTCGGCGATGTCTGGGCAGATGACCCGGCTTGCTACCTAACCGATGCTGAGATTGGTTTGTATAGTGAGAGCAAGTATGTTTAAGCGGAACTACTCAAATACCCCTGACTTGAGGCTTATAGCCTGGGAAATAACCCGAAGCTGTAACCTGTCTTGTGCCCACTGCCGGGCACCAGTGGATGGCTACACTGAGGATGAACTCACCACCGAGGAATGTCTCTCTCTTATTGACCAATTTGCCCAGGTCGGCCAGCCAATTCTTATCCTCAGCGGTGGTGAGCCGCTTCTACGTCATGACCTGTTTCACATTGCCGATTATGCTACCCAACGAGGGCTGCGAGTAGTCATCGGCACCAACGGGACGCTCATCACAGAGGACATCGCCGCCAGACTGAAGGAGGCTTCAATCCTGCGGGCAGCCATAAGCTTCGATTTTCCTATCCCTGAACTCCACGATAGATTTCGAGGTAAGGCAGGTGCTTTTGAAGCAGCCATGACAGGCATAACTAACGCCCAACAAGCAGGCATTGAAGTCCAGATCAACAGCACCATTACTAAGCTGAATGCCCCTTTTCTGGATGATTTGCTTGCTCTGGCGCTTAAATTAGGAGCAGTAGCCTTCCATCCCTTTTTACTCGTGCCTACAGGGCGGGGTAAAGGGCTTAAGTCAGTGCAACTCTCTGCTAAAGAGCGTGAGCAAGTCCTGAACTGGTTCTATGAGAAGCAAACAGAGCTGAAGCACGAGCTTCTTTTTAAACCCACCTGCGCTCCCCAATACCAGCGGATAGTTCACCAGAGGCAAAAAGATACTGACAGCGAGAATAGCTTGTTTAACCCGCTGAGTTCCGTAACCAGGGGATGTATTGCTGGTACAGCTTATTGCTTCATATCTCACCAGGGCCGGGTCCAGGGATGCGGGTATTTAACACCGGAAGCTGGTAACATCCGAAAGGAGAGCTTCCCAAGAATTTGGGCTAATGCTCCCCTATTTCGCCAGCTCAGAGACTTATCCCACATCAAGGGCAAGTGCGGTATCTGTGAGTACCAAGAGGTATGTGGTGGCTGTCGAGCTCGAGCCTATGAGGCTACCGGAGACTTTCTAGAGGCTGAGCCGGATTGTCTCTATCAACCAAGAAGGGAAGGTGCAAGTGTATCTGGATGATATTGACCGAAAACTGCTTAATCTGGTGCAGAGGGATTTCCCCCTACACCGGGAACCCTTCGCAATCCTGGGGGCTAAAACTGGAATTAGCAGTGACGCAGTGCTTCACCGTCTCCAGAGATTGAAGACCCACAGGATCGTTTATGAAATTAGTCCTGTCATTGATGCTCGCCGGCTTGGCTACCAAGCCACCTTGGCAGCAATGATGGTTGCCCCGGAAAACGTGGAAAAGGCAGCAGCGGTCATAACTAGCCATAGCGGAGTGAGCCATTGCCATGAACGAGAGCACCGTTTCAACCTCTGGTTTACTTTAGCCTTACCAGCCAAAAACGATATACAGAACGAATTGGCAAGGCTAAGTGACCTAGTGTATGCTGAGCACTTTTTATATTTGCCATCCCTAAAACTCTATAAAATAGGAACCTATTTTGATATGGTTGGAGATGGCTGGCTTACCCCGGTAAGTAGGAATAGTACCCTACCCAAGAGAGACAAGCTATCCTCGCTTGACCGTAATGTAATCAATGAACTTCAGCAGGATTTGCCCCTGGTGGAAAAACCCTTTGAAGCAATGGCGGCAACAGTGGGACTGGACACAGACCAATTCCTGGGAGAGTGCCAATCCTTACAGGAACGTGGTGTGATGCGACGCCTTGGTGCTTCTATCAACCACATAAAAGCCGGTTTCGTAGCCAACGTCCTGTGCGGCTGGATGGTTCAACCTGACCTGATAGAGAGTGCCGGGAAAAAGATAGCTACTTTCAGAGAAGTGAGCCATTGCTTTGAGAGACAGACTAGCCCCTTATGGAAATACAATCTTTACACTGTTATCCACGGCCGCTCAAGGGAGGCTTGCCAGAATATTATCCAACAGATATGTGAAGAAACCGGTCTCAGTGAGCATGTCTCATTATTCAGTTGTAGAGAGTTTAAAAGAAACAGGATTAGATATTCCGTATGAAAAGACTTAACCCATCGGTTTATTATCCCATCCTCCTGAACATCTACCAAAAGAAGTGCGTAGTAGTTGGTGGCGGTGAGGTTGCCCGGCGCAAGGTAAGGGCACTTCTAGAA
>DATKVW010000202.1:0-5257 GCA_035529875.1 Dehalococcoidales bacterium
ATACCCGTGAAGCCAACCGCTATCCCCAGGCTCTTCGCCCCGGAGGTAATTGTCAATCGTTTTCTTCCAGCTATGATAATTGGGACAATTAAGATAAACAGAAAACTGGACAGGTAAAAACCCACGGTTTTCACGGCAATAATATAAATGACCATACAGCCAAAGAAAAGACCAACCTTGGCAATGGGGAAGGGTTCTCCCTTTTCCTTGAGTATGGGATGTCTTTGCCACAATGCCGGGATGAGTATGGCAAGGGAAAGAGTGCCCATGATAACCAGCAGGATAGTGGGGAAAACAGCTGCCTTAGGTTGGGATACACCGCTTAAAGATAGATACATGATGATAGTTATCGCTAAAGGTATGCTACCAGCAACCAACTCGGTTATCTTACCTCTGGCTTTCTTGGTGGCTGTTCTTCTTGCCATCCACAACCCTATACCCATGGAGATAATACACAAAACGATGAGGACGATGTTGATGTTACCGGTGAAGAAGTAAACCCAGGGTCCTACCTTAGTCTCGGCGATAATCATGCCTAACCCAAAATTATTTTCGGCGATGGGACCCAAAATGACCCCCAGCACCATCGGCGCTGCAGCGAAGCCAACCTTCATAGCAATGTACATTATGAATCCCAGGGCGAACATAATGATTACATCGTTGAAGCTCGTCTGGATACTATAGGTGCCAATGAGCGCCAGCACGATTATCCCTACCGCCATGAAGGCATTGGATATATTCATTATCCAGGTAGAATAACGGGACATAATGAGCCCAATAGCCAGTAAGGCGATTTCAGATATAAGAAGACCACCCATAAAGGTATAGGTAACCGAGGACCACTTCACCAGGATATCCGGTCCGGGGAAAAGTCCGTTAATTAGCAGCCCGCCTAACAAAACCGCCGCTGTGGGACTGCCCGGAATGCCGAGGCATAACAGGGGAATCAGGGAGCCCCCGCACATAGCGCTGTTAGACGATTGAGAAGCAATCACCCCTTCAGGGTTGCCCGTGCCAAAGGTCTCTGGATGTTTGGAAAGCCTTTTATTCCAGTCATAAGAAACCAGACCGGCTATCTGCCCACCGGCTCCGGGAATGATTCCAATAATCGTCCCGATAGTCATCCCCAGGGTATAAGTTTTTACCTTCTTAACGTTTTCAACAATAGACCTCCAGAAAATACCTTTTTCCGGCTGATAAAGCGCCTGCGGGCGTCCCAAGCCGATGCTCTCTACCAAATCAAAAACCTGAGGGATAGCAAACAATCCAATGAGAGCACAGATAACATGGATGCCACCGGTGAGGATATCGTGAAACACGAACAGGTCTATCCCATAAATAGGGCTCATACCAACAATGCCCAGCAATAGACCAAATACGCCTGAGATAAGTCCCTTGGCAACCGATTCACCGGTGAGGCTGGCCATAACAGTAACCCCGAATATAGCGACCCAGAACATTTCGGAGAATCCGAACCTGAGGGCAAATTCAGCTAAGGGAGGGGTAAGTGTAACCAGGATAAGCATGCCAAATGTTCCCCCGATAAAAGTGCTGAAGAAGGCCATATTAAGGGCTTTGGCACTGTGACCTTGCTTGGCCATAGGATAGCCGTCGAAAAGAGTAGCAATATCAGCCGGGGCACCGGGAACATTAATTAAGATAGCTGAGATTGCCCCACCGGCTACGGCAGAAGTATAAACCGCCCCCAGCATAATCAAGCCGGGGGCGGGTTCCATCCAAAAGGTAAACGGCACTAATAAGGCAACTGCCAAGGTGGGACTGATACCAGGAAGAGCCCCCATTATAAGTCCCCCGATGGTGGCAACTACTATGATGCCCAGAACCTCAGGGGTAAGGGCTTGAGGTAAATTTTCAATTACACCTATGAAACCCGCCAACCCTGCCTCCCCTACTCTTGCTTCAGCCTGCTCAGGTAGCTTGTTTCCTCATCGTACAACTTGCAACCTAACAGTAAGGTTTCATTTACACTTTTGGTCTTACATATTTAATTCTTAAAAAATCCATCAAGGATAAAATGCCCGAGGTATCACCTCTCTTCTGGCTTAACTCTTCGGAAACCCACAATGGAAAAATCGCCTTTCTCCAAACCCTGAATCCACTAACTTATTATGTATTGTAACACCTTTGTCAAGGAGTTTAAATGCGCAATCGCACCGTCTATTGAGGTTTTTCTCAAAAGGGAACTGTAAATCTCCGTCAAAAGCATAAAAACACCCTTTTCTCAGAACAGTGTCTCTGCAGTAGCCAGACTACTTAAGGTTGCCCTGACCTTTCTCATACTCCCTTTCCCCGAATATCATGGTCCCGATTCTCACCATATTAGCGCCTTCTTCTATGGCGACCTTATAAGAATTGGTCATCCCCATGGAAAGGTACTTCATTTCTATTTCAGGCAGGTTAAGTTCTTTGAGACGGTCAAATATTTTCTTCGTTTCCACAAAATAGGGTCGGGAGTCTTCAGGGTTACCAAAGCGAGGTCCCATGGTCATCAGACCCATTACTCTTATGTTGGGAAAAACCGAGAGTTCCTTGACTAATTGTGCCGCATTCTCAGGTAAAGCACCCGATTTTTGCGCCTCATGACCACTATTTATTTCAATTAATACCGGCATTACTTTGCCAATCTGAGCGCATCGTTTATCAATCTCCCTGGCTATCTCCAAGGAATCAACGGTCTCAATCATGTCAAATAACAGTACTGCCTTTTTTATCTTATTTTTTTGAAGGTGCCCGATGAAATGCCACCTCACCTTATTGCCTACTACTTCACTGGCTCTTTCCGCTTCCTGGACATAGTTTTCCCCGATAATTCTTATGCCAGCCTCAATTGCCTCTACAATCTCCTCAGGCTTCCTTGTTTTAGCCGCTGCCACCAGCTCAACTCCATCTGGTAGCTCCTTCAGTATCTGGGTAACATTCCGCTTAATCGTTTCGTTATAACCCAATAACAAGCCCTCCCCCGCACTTTATACATTGTTGTGGGGACAAGCGTATTATCTCCGATTTATACTGGGTGCAATGACAGGGGCAAATCAAAGATAGAGGTTTTAACCTAATCAGGGATATTTTCCACACCTACCTTGGCTTGGCTAATGTTCTATTTTTTCAATCCGATAGTTAAATTTACCCGCCGGTGTCACCACCCCTACCACTTCTCCCTGACTGTGCCTGACAATGGCTTTACCTATGGGTGACACCTCGGAAATTTTACCTTTGCTCGGGTTCGCCTCTCGGGAACCAACTATGGTATAACATAGCTCTTCATTTGAAGTCATATCACACAGGATAACCTTATCACCAATACTTACCTTAATTGTACTCCTAGGCTTCTCCCCAATAATAGTCGCTGATTTCAAAGTCTCCTCCAGCTCCCCAATTCTCCCCTCTAAATATCCTCGTTCCTCTCTAGCTGCCTCAAGAGGCGCATTTTCACGAAAGTCCTTATCCGCCGCTGCTTTCTGCATCTCCTCAATAATCTGAGGACGTCTTTTCTTAAGTGAGGCAAGCTCAGCTTCCAGCTTATCATATCCCTCCTGCGTCAAAGAGACAACCTCACGCGAATTACTCCTGGTCACAGTCTGCGACCTTGTTTTACCCTTCTTAGTCTTAAGATGAGTTGCCAGGCTAATCTTGGTCCATGCCTCCTTTCTGGCATAAACCAGAAAAGCTCTCACCAGCTCAAGCTTCCTCATGTAGTCAGCGTCCGATAACGATAGGTGCTCAGCATAGTTGCCTACCTCAGGAGCAGTAAGCCCAGCCAGAGGGCGCTCCCAGCCATACCACCTAACAAATTTATATACTTCCTGCTGGCTTATTTTACCCTCCTCTGGCGACAAACTAGCCAGAAAGCGACCTGCCGTTTCTCCCAGACTCAAACTCACACTATCTTTACTCATTTACAAAACACCCCGTTCACTATTTTATTCTATACTTTATTTTACCTTCTTCATAGAGGTCGCCGCCAACAATACTCACCTTACCCGTCACTGTTTTTCATCCCTGGTTTCTGAATCGTGTTGTCTCTCTTTATTATGACCAAATAAAAAGTGGGCTCGGCAGGATTCGAACCTACGACCAATCGGTTATGAGCCGACCGCTCTGCCACTGAGCTACGAGCCCACTGAATATACACAAAATATCTTAATCTAAAGCAGAACGAGTGTCAACACCAATTACTGTTCGCCGAGAGCACAGGTTAAGCATCTAAGCCTTCTTCTCAACCTTTACCGCACAGACCTTATATTCGGGTATCTTAGCCACCGGGTCAACAGCCGAATTGGTCAGCTGGTTGGTCGGCTTTCGGCAAAGTGGAAGGTCATAAAGACCACCCCTGCCGGTGAAACATCGGTTACCCTGGCTTTAGCAGCAACCTCTCCACGCCGTGAGATGACCTTTACCGTATCACCATCGGTAATGCCCAAAGATGAAGCATCAGCAGGATTCATCTCCACCAGCTCTTCACCCCTCAGTATATTGAGACCTTTTACCTTTCTGGTCAGGGTGCCGGTATGAAAGTGGAACAGGCTTCGTCCGGTAGTCAGTATCAGCGGATAGTCATCGTCGGCAAGCTCCATAGGTGGCTTATACTCCAGAGGGATGAACCTTCCCTTGCCCCGGGTAAACTGCCGGGTATGCAGAACAGGCGTCCCCGGGTGTTCCCGATTGGGACAGGGCCACTGCAAGCCGCCATTATCCAGTCGGTCATAGCTAATCCCACCGTAAATGGGAGTAACCGACGCCATCTCGTCCATAATCTCAGAAGGATGCTCAAATTCAAAACCTTTATTCCCCATCCGTTGCCCAATCTGACAGGTAATCCACCAGTCGGGTCGGGAATCACCTACCGGCTCTATTGCCTTCCTTACCCGCTGCACTCTCCGCTCGGTATTAGTAAAGGTGCCATCCCTCTCGGCAAAACTTGCCGCCGGCAATACCACATCAGCCAGTTGAGCCGTCTCTGATAAGAAAACATCCTGAACCACCAGGAAGTCAAGCCGTTTCAGCGCCTCCCGGGCATGACTGGCATCAGGCTCAGACAGCAATGGGTTTTCGCCCATAAAGTAGATTGCCTTTATCTTTTTCTGGTACGCCGAGTCAATAATCTCAGTGATAGTCAGCCCCGGACTGGGAGGCAGCGAGCAGCCCCAGGCAGCTTCAAACTTTTCCCTTATCACCGGGTCAGCCACCGATTGGTAACCGGGATATACATTGGGCAGAGCTCCAAGGTCACAGGAAC
>DATKVW010000203.1:0-5446 GCA_035529875.1 Dehalococcoidales bacterium
GAGGAGGGCAAAGAGGTCCCAGTCTGTGTTCCAATGAGCGAAATAATCCCTAAATATTCGATACTAAATAAGAAGGGGGAGATTTTGATACCATCGGAGCGGGATCTAAGGCACATGTGCTTTGAAAGCGTAATAACCCTACCTGATGGGCGACAGGTTGAACCGGACCATCCGGATAGCCCATTAAGGAAGATGGGGTTAATCTAAAGATAATAATGATATGTGGCCGAGGTAAAAAGGAGGAGTAGAATGCTCGACCCCGAAACGGGGCTCATTTTATTCATCGTTGGCGGAATTGGAACCATTGTAACTTTCACTCTCTTTAAGACCGCTGAAGAAGCAGGGCCCAAGCTCACAATAAATGATTTGCGACCGGCTGCTCCCTGGGAAGGGCTACCCCTTCCAGTTTTTTTCTATAAAAAGCCAGAGCTGTTAGAGGAATTGAGGAGGAAGTAAATTATGCCAAAGTATGATCCTCGAACCGCAAAGGAGATAGCGGACAAGAAGGCAATGGAGGAGGCAAGTAAATGGTATAGACCTCCCCTGGAGCTAGGTAGTCTTGAGGAAAAAGCTGGTGGACTAATGCCAATGTCTCCGGAGAATGGGCCCCCGCTACCGCGTGTATTTGATATAAAGTGGCCTTGGAAGAAGTAAGCTATGAAACGGTACATTGCTTCTGACTTTCACAATGGCAACGAAGTCGCAGACTATGATCGGGTTATGGCTTTCCTTGAACTTGTGGACGATGACGCTGATGAGTTTCTAATTATAGGCGACTTTGAAGAATTGCTATGGTCTAACATGAATATTCTGACGACCGTTTCCCCATACCGGGATATAACTGAGAAGGTTAGGGGAATAGCTCAAAAGAAGCCGGTCAAGATTATTCTCGGAAACCACGATTGGAGTCTCGGCCCATTTGCCTCACAGTTGGAGCCGGCTAAGATTACCTCTCCCTTTGCTGAAGAGGGGGTATATTTTACTCACGGCCATGAATTTGATTTAACCTCCTTCTTTGTTGGAACACCGGTTGACCCCATCTATTGGAAGAACGCGTTCCCCTTTATCGCCCCCTGGGCTTTTCCGATATGGTTGGCAACTAAAGCCTGGGCCAAGGCAGAAGATACTTATCAATGGGGGACAGTCTTAATCGGCGAAAGAGTGAGGTCTTACGCCGTAGAACATGGTTATCACACGGTTATTTTTGGTCACACCCACTTCCCCGTTGATGAGGTCAGGGGTGGGATCAGGATAGTAAACGATGGAGACCTGCTGGATAGTTATACTTATGTCGTTCAGGAGAATGGCACGATAGAAATAAGGAGTGTCATTTGAAATGAAACTGCCAAAGCTGCCAGGTCAAGAGGAGTCTCCGAAGCTATGGCCACCGACTTTACCAGAGACACGGGTACCCACTCCCTTCGGATCAGTACGTCTCCCCGAGCACAAATTGTCTCTACCCAAGCTACCGTCATTCGATGAGAAAAGCAGAAATGCGCTGAAGCATGCCGTTGCCATCGATGCGTCAATGGTGCCGGCCATGATACCCTTTGTGGGCGACATGGTTGCCGATGTGGTGGAAGATTTGCACGCCGCTGAGCTAAGAAGGATTCTTACCGCAGACCAGTATGACGAATTTCTGAAACAGGACAAAGTAGCCCCGGCGACAATAGCGATGATGCGGACATTAACTAAATAGAGGGAGTTGCTTAAAGTCTACTTTATAAGTAAACTGGAAAGAAATAAGGAAAAATGGGGCAAGCGATATCGCTTGCCCCATTTCTTTTTGTAGAAAAGGGGAGAAGACTAAAATGGCAGAACTTGAAGAATTAGTAGAGATAGAGATTACAAAACCCTTACCCGAAACCGGAGCTATTGATACCGCCTACAAGATTGAGGGCATAGTCAAGATATTTGGTGCTATAGGTGCACCCCCTTGGGTCTATGCCGAGGTGAGAAGGAAGGAATGGTGGAAGCCAGAGTTCATTGAGGAGGTCAGCTACGAGAGGGGCTTCCCCATACCGGTAACCGGCACCTTCAGCATTGACTTTAAGCCCGAAAAGACAAGCGATTACGAGGTTACTGTTATAGCTACCCCGGCACCGCTGGCTCTCCCTGTTATTGGCGTGCTTCCCGCCACTGGCAAAAGCGATATGATGAAGATTAGAGTCGGTGAGGAGGCTGAAGGACAATATTTTGACCTTAAAATAACTTCTTATCAGAAAATCTAGGAGGAGGAAAATGGTAAAGAGAAGGGTAACTCTGGCCGCGCCGCCAGAGGTATTAACGGTTAGCCCCGGTGACACGGTTAGGGTCACCACCGAGTTTGACTATATCGGCCCAGCCCTCAGCGCCAGGATGATCAGCGCCATCTGGCATAAAACTCTCCTTGATTCGCATGACGAGATAGTGCGCGAGAACAAAGACTTCTCCATTCCGAACAGCCCTCCACCCGGAAACCATATTACCGTGTTCATTGATCTTCTCGTACCTCCTGGGGAGCCTGGTAGCTTTGGTTTGTATTCAAGCATAAGGGATGTTCCCGGAGCAGATATCTACTCTCCTTATTACGAGAATGTTATCGAAATTATTGGTGCTGAATCTGTATTCTCTAACCTGGAGATTACTAGCTATGCCAAGAGGTAAAGTACACAATATCAGCCTCGCCACATGGCCTGAGGTTCTGACCGTAGCCGTAGGCGATACGGTAAGGGTCACTACTGAGTTTGATTACGTCGGCCCGGAGCTGAAGGACGCCCGGATGATCAGCGCCATCTGGCACCCGACGGCCTTTGACCCGCACAATGAGATCGTCCGTGGCAATAAAACCTTCACCATTCCTGGTAGCCCTCCACCCGGGAACCACATTAGCTTAACGATTGATTTACTGGTGCCGTCAGGGGAGATTGGTACTGACTACGGTTTATATTCCTCAATAAGAGACATTCCGGGAGCAGATATCTACACCCCCTATCACCGGAATATTATCACCATCGAGGAAGTAGTCCCGGAGTACAAGGGCACGATCAGCAAGAAGGAGCTGGAGTATAACGAGACACAGAAATCAATCCCCGTCTCCAATGTCCCTCAAGGCAAAAGGGGGTTAGTCCATGTCTGGGGCCGCAACAATATGCCTACCAGCCAGAAGCTGGGCATCCACTGGATAGTCAGGGACCCCAATGGGCTAATAGCTGAGGATTATCAGGATTGGGAGTTTGGGAGTACCAGCCCTGGTGATGCTCACGAGTTCATCGGAGGGCGATTTGACCTTAACAAAACTGGAAATTGGACTATAGGAATATCTCTGTCGATGAATCCTGATTCCCCGCTCACGGTTGCCAGCTACAGTGGGGCCCTGTGTACCGTGGGAGCAGCTCCACCGGTCGAATACACTCTAGAAGTCACCATTGAACCACCCGGTGCTGGGAACATCGCGGTATCACCGAGAAAGGATTTTTACTCAGCCGGGGAGGTAGTGAAATTAACCGCCTATTCCTATTCAGGATATGAGTTTGACCACTGGGGAGGCTGGCCACCTTATCCAGGTATTGGATCTACGTCTACCACCATCCAAATAACAATGAACGCTAATTTGTGGGTTGTTGGAGCTTTTAGAGAAGCAGCTCCCCCAGGACAGTGTTCCCTCAGCGTATCGGCTAGTCCCAGCGCGGGGGGATCAGTTAAGCGCAGCCCGGACAAGAGCCTCTATGATGATGGGGAAATGGTTGATGTCACGGCTACTGCCAATCCTGGCTGGACCTTCGATAAGTTTACTGGCGATGGTTGGGAGACTGGGGCAAATCCGGTGCATGTCAGGGGGTGCCAGACCACTTCGGTTACTGCCCACTTTATACAGTAGGGAGGTTATGATGGATAGTTTTGAGATAGAAGACTGGTTGCCGATGGAGCCGCAGCTCGGGCCCCCATTACCAAAGTTTCTCAATATTTACTGGCCTTGGAGTAAGCCCCCGGCAGGCTTTACTCTGAAACTAGGCAACGCACCATCAGGAGTAGTGCTGTGGAATGCCAACTTTGCCGAGAATAGCTTTAAATACAATCCCCAAGCTGATTCCGGCTGGCTGGGAGTTGATGAAGTATGGGAGTATCCCAGCGACCCCCTGGGGTGTACCACTCTGCGGGTCTGGGCTCTTGATGCTGACAATAATATTCTGTTTGATGTGCAAAACTTAGGGCCGGTCAATGTTGGCACGAAGTATGCCTTTGACTGCTCCGCTGAAATGCTGAGGGAGATTTAATGGCTAGCTCAAAAGAAGAGTGGGAGAGATATCAGGAAGCGCTGCGCCAGGGTGATAAAGAAGCAGCCGCTGATGCTTTTAGGAGATATTTGGCAGCTAAAAGGGCTGAGGGTAAAGGTGGTTCTAAACCCACTCTAGTTAACTTGAGCAGCAAAGCTAAAGCTTATCCGAACGCTGTGCCGCTAGAAAGAATACCTGAAATAATGCGAGAGAGCCCGGAATTTCTTGACTTAATGAGGAGAATAGCAACCAAGGAGAAGTGATGCCCGAAGTTAAGGTAGAGTGCCCGCTTTGTGGCGAGGTGATAGAAATTACTGCCTATAATGCTACTAGTAAAAGTGATGCTCTCTTAAAACACCTTAGCGAAGACTGCATCGTAAATAAGGGATTACCCCCTCCCCCAAAGGTAGGGCCACCGCTCCCAAAAGCCCTGGGAATCAGGTGGCCATGGAGCAGTAGATAAACATGCCTATCACATTAGCTATGGCCGATTTTGATTTGCCAACTCGTTCAGCGTCGGGGTTCATGTTACGATACATAGCCCCCAGGGTTGAGCCAGTCCAGCTTCTTGGCATGCTGGCCCGCCGGCTGCCATTCCGACTATCAGCTCCCCGGGCCGATATTATTATTGGGGTAGGACACGGCGATGTTGATGTCTTCACAGGGCAGAATGAGGCTATAATCCTTGAGGTAGGTAAGTACGACCCCGGGGAGGTTAAGGGTAAGGTTGTAAAACTTCTGTCCTGCCAGTGCGGGGTGGAGCTGGGACCCGATTTAGTGAAGAATGGCTGTGCTGCCTTTATGGGATATAAGGATGACTATATCTGGGTTATAGACGCTGATTTAGTCTCAACACCATGGGCAGATAAGGAGTTTGCCGGCAAGTGCTTAATGCCAGTGATTGATGGCCTGAATGCCTTACTTGACGGTAAAACAGCCAGGGAGGCTCTCAATATAGAGCTTGCGGGCTACTCAAGGAATGCCGAGGTAGAGGAGGACGAGCTAATAAAGGCTTGTATTGAATTTAACCGAGATAATGCTACACTAGAAGGGGATGGAGATGCTTCTATCAGACCTAGACCATCTTTAGCTCTGCCATTTAAGTTGATTCCTCCACCGCCGCTACTCATGCCAGTCTGAGTTAGGAGGTGGTGTTTATAAGAATAGTTGACAAATCAAAAATTTGTGTT
>DATKVW010000204.1:0-5051 GCA_035529875.1 Dehalococcoidales bacterium
TGAGGAAGCCGAGGTAGAAAGGGTATCAGTCCGAATTGAGGAACTCTACGGACATCTTCACCCGTCTGATTACCTGCGTTCTATTCCCGGAATTGGAGTGAGAACAGCCCAGGTCTTTCTGGCCATAATTGGTGACCCACACCGTTTCCGCAGTCAATCTGCCTTCGCTAACTGGACGGGCGTCGTTCCCGGAGCCAGACAATCAGCAGGTACCGAGGGCAAGGGACTGAGGATGACCAAGGCAGGCCCCTCAATGATGAAGCGAGCTCTATTTCAAGCCGGGGATATTGCCCGCAGATACGACCCCCAGCTTGCTCATCTCTACTATCGGGAGATGGTGCACCATGGCAAGACTCATCTACAAGCCATGGGAGCAGTGATGAGTCACCTGGGAGCCAGGATAATGGCGGTACTGCGAGAGGGTAGACCATATGAGTTGCGAGATAGCCAGGGCAAGCTGCTAACAAAGAAGGAGGCCATGGAACTCATCCGGTCAGCGTATAAGGTGCCTGAAGAAACAAGACAGGCTCGTCGGCGACGTAAACCTAATGAGGGGAGGCTAACTGGTCGCAGAACGCGCGAGGCAGCTAAAGCTCCTCAGTCTGGACCACTCATTCCTCCCCAGAAAACAGTGTACTGCGGTGAGGAATTACAATCAATAGCCAATTAAGGGCTTGACATCAATTAGGAAATCTTTTTGTTATCCAAACGGCTGGGCAACGCGCTTAATATATAATCGGAACTAGTACCAAAGTATGAGTGATATATATAATCGGAACTAGTACCAAAGTATGAGTACGACAAGGGCTGTATTTGCTATTGAAAGTGACTCCTGGGTAAGCAATAATGAGAATGAGAGAGTTATTTGGGGCTTGTTTATGGTAGGGGAATGAGGAGCGAAAAGGGATTTTCACTGATTGAAACACTGATAGCTCTAGCTCTTTTGGGCATTACTGCTGTTGCTTTCCTGAGTGGGCTGGGAACCACATTTAAGGCGATAGCAGTGGGTCAGGAGAGGGTGGTTGCCGAGAGCTTGGGTAAATCGCAGCTGGAATATATTAAAGCTCAGGATTATATACCGGTAGTAGAGTACGACCCCGTTAATCCCGAGAAATGTTACCAGCTAATTGATATTTCTGAGGGCTTGGTTGAGGAGGGCTATGGAGTTGGAATAAGCGCTCCCGAAACTATTGGTAGCCCGGATGGGGGAGATTTTGAACTTCAGAGTATAACAGTCGTGATTAAGCGTAATAATGAGCAAATAATGATGCTTTCAGACTATAAGGTGGGCGGTGCAGTCTGATGAAAAGAGGGGAAAGAGGATTTACCCTGATTGAATTGGCAATCGGGGTAGCTATATTGGGTATTATTATGCCAGCGTTGACGATGACTACAGCGACCTTTTTGAATAATCATCAAAAGGCTAATGACCATAATATTGCCTTGTGCCAGGTGCAGAATGCAGGTCGCTGGGTTTCGTGCGATGTTCAGATGGCAAGGAATTTGATTTTTGATGCTCCCAGCGGTTTTCCGTTAACTCTTGACATCCCGATTGATATGGACGAGAGCAATGACAATAAAGTTGTTTATTCCGTTGATAGCAGTAAGCTGAAGCGCCAGGTTTATGACTCGTCAGACAATTTGACTGCCGAGACCATGATTATCGGGCAGGTTGATGTCCTGGATATTGTGTTTAGCACCGCAGACTCTAGCACATATAACCTTACTGCGAAGGTTACCAAGGGCGAAGTTGTGGTAGAAAGAAGCTATGAAATTGCCCAAAGGATAGGCTCAGAATAACGAGGGTAAAAAATGAGGTTTCTAAAGAACAGGGAGTCGGGGCAAGCCCTGATAATGGCTCTAATCATGCTGGCACTGGGTAGCCTGCTGGTAATTCCGGGTGCGGGTCTGGCCAGCACCAGCCTTAACTATCATCGAAACATTGATAGTAACACGATGGAGCTTTACGCGGCGAGTTCTGGCATACAATACACCGCCTGTGAATTGGGTAACGGTTCAGGGGCATTTGGCCCAGAATCCTTATCTTCACAGGTGAATGATAGAAATGTAACTGTTACTGCGGAGGATATGGGCGGGAACACCTATAAGATAACTTCCACAGCCACCAGTGCTGACGGCTCCAGTACCACAATCGAGTCATATCTCCATATAAAGCTCAATCTCTTCGGCAAAGCCATCACGGTTACTAGTGGCGACCTGGTACTTGAAGGCTCGACTATTGATGGCGATGTTTATGCCGGTGGGGAGGTTACAGTCGAGGATAGCGTGGTTACCGGGGATATTACCGAGAACGCCACCTATGAGTTCGACTTGTTAGATACGGAACCGTACAAGACAGAGGCACAGAACGGGGGTATTATTGAGGGGAATCTGATACTCGGTGCCGGCACCCACACTTTGGGACCAGTCTATATCACCGGGTACCTGAAAATTCAAGAAGGGGCTGAGGTGACACTTGGCGGCACTGTTTATGTTGAGGGTTCTGAAAAGATGGAAGATAACATAACCATTCACCTGGAAGGTGGTTCCAGTATTATGGGAGCGGGGAACTTTATTGCCGAAGAGGGCGATATAAAAATAGAGGTGTCTAGACTTGAGCCGGATAACATGCCTCTTATTGCGGCTATCGCTGGAAGTATCAAATGTGAGAATTGCGATTATATAAAGGGTTTACTATATGCTCCTGAAATCAGTTTCGGTATCAAGGTTGAAGAAAACACGGAGATATACGGCTCTATATTTACGACGAGTATGGGTGTGGTGGAAAACTGCACCATTACTTATCCTGTAGATACCGAGGGCTCTGACCTGCTCGGCGGTGATGAACTACAGATTCTAACCTATAATATCAACTAGACAATTTAGACTATTTCTTAAATGTATCCCCCTGTATTACCCCTCTCCTCCCCCAAGGAGAGGGGTAATTAATTAAAAAGAGAGGCACAGCCTCTCTTTGATGTTCCTTGTTTTAGAGCAGTGATAGGGGAGTGTTAGCGGGGCGTTATCCCCTCTTAAAAAAAGCTTCCCCTTCCCCTTATTAGGGGGAAGGGGATAGGGTTAAATAAATTACTTCACTGCATAGTTGGTTCGACTTATTTGATGGCAGATTTTGGTGTAATGTTCAAACCATGCCTGAGCGGTTTAATACCTTCGCCGTCTTTCTCCGTAAGAACCTCCGCCTCTCCTGTCACCATACGACCCGCCGCCTCTGTTATCAGAGCGGGGTCGAGCCGCATTAACATTTAGCGTCCGTTCCTTTAAAGTTTTCCCGTTCAGACCAGTAATTGCAGCTTGACCTTCAGACACTGTTGGCATTTCAACAAACCCGAATCCTTTCGGCCGTCCAGTATACTTGTCCGTTATGATACTTACAGATTCAACCTCTCCAAAAGCTGTAAATTCTTGGCGTAACTCCTCCTCAGTGACATCGTAAGATAAGTTCCCCACATATATCTTCATCTTAATACCTCCTTTAATCAGGTTATGGCTATTACTGTTCAGGTGCCGGTCAACTGCTTTGTCTTCTTCTTGCGTTCTTTCTTGCTTTGAGTCGTGCCGCTTCTTGTTTAGACAGAAAATAACGATGAGCTCTCGCGTCGCGCATGATTCCACTCACCTGTACCACCCTTTGAAAGCGCCGTAATAGCGAGTCTTGTGATTCGCCTTCACGTATCGCAACTTCTATTGGCATGATACATCACTACTTTCTAAAGACATACACGAGCCAGGTATCCCCGGCCCATGTATGTCTTAAGGTTTAACCTGCCTTATCTATTCGGTCTTACTTTGCGGTAGCAATCGCTGCAGTAAACTGGTCTATCACCGCGAGGTTCAAAGGGTACTTCGGTATCTTTGCCGCACTCGGCGCATTTCGCGGGAAACATCTGGCGTCTGGATCCGTAGCTGTCGTTTCCGTAACGTTCTGACTTCCTTGCCTGACGGCATGCCGGGCAGCGCTTGGGCTCATTAGTATAGCCCCTGGATTGGAAAAGCTCTTGTTCCTCAGCGCTGAAGGTGAAGGTAGCCCCACAATCGGAGCACTGGAGTGACTTGTCCTCAAAACTCATTAGATGACCTCCTCTCTTTTAAATTATTGTTAGAGTCTGGGTCATCCAACACTTGGGTTAAACTGGGTTATTAGAGGTATCATGAAAAAGTATGTAATGCCCTAAACTAAAACTAACGAATATATTATACACTGAATAGGCGCTATTTGCAAAAGTCAATACAAATTTTAGAATAGGAATTGATAAAAAAGGAGGGGCAAAGCCTCTATTGGAGGCTGCTCAGGGTGGTTACCCGCGAGTTTTCAGCGGCTAAATATGTTTCTCGGCGAGGTTGCCAAACCACGGCAGCTTATACATTGTTCCCTGGTAAGCTTTGACCATCAATACTATCCACAGTATGAACCCGGTTATGGAGATAATCCAGCCGATGATAGCGCCGATAATCGGTATCCAGCCGAGGATAATGCTGACGATGGTAAGGGCACCAAAGACATAAATTGATTGCACAGCATGGAAGCGGACAAACTTGTTTTCCTTCTCTAGCAGGATAAAAATAATACCGCTTATCCAACCCAGGACATAACATAATAGCCCGGCAACATTTTCTTCTAATCCCGTAGAGGTCTTTGCCACTTGATTATCCTCCTTGCCTCAATGTTTTGCCTAAGAGTATAGCATAGTTTGGCAAACATCAATAGCTATTAAGAAGGGTTATCTACCCCTCACCCTTATGAAGGGGAGAGGGAAGAAATTTTAGAGAGGGGGAAATAATTAAATAAGAGAGGCGAAGTCTCTCTTTGACACTCCTTTGCCCTGGAGCAGTGATAGGGAAGTGTTAGAGGGGCATAGCCTCTCTTAAATGAATCTTCCCCTTGCTAAGGGGAAGGGGATAAAGGGTACAAACCGGGTAGAATGGTAACAAAATAAACTGGGGACATGGGTAACAAGTGATAAGGTATAGGCAAGGAGGTAGTGCCTATGCCTTGGAAGGAGACCTGTGCCATGGACCAAAAGATACAGATG
>DATKVW010000205.1:0-3302 GCA_035529875.1 Dehalococcoidales bacterium
TGTGCCTGACCGACGGTGTAAAGCTTGGTGTCCCATATTCGGGATGAATCCGGCGTCAATAGCTCATCAATAAGGATAAGCTTATCATCATCCAAGCCAAACTCCATTTTGGTATCGGCGATGATAATGCCTCTGGTTCGGGCATACCTCCTGGCGTAGTTATAGATGGCCAGGCTTTTTTCTTGCATCTCCGCAGCTATAGCTTCACCAGCTAACTTCTTCATCTCGTCCATAGTTAATGGCTGGTCATGCCCGGTTTCCGCCTTGGTGGTAGGAGTAAACAATATCGCAGGTAGCTCCTGGCTTTGTTGCAAGCCTTTAGCCAGCGGTATCCCAGAGACAATGCCGTCTTGTTGATATTCTTCCCAGGCTGAACCGGAGATATAGCCCCGCACCACACACTCAACAGGAATTCGCTTGGCTTTCTTGACCACCACTGACCGCCCGACCAGGTAGGAAGGGTAGGGGAAGCGTCTGGCAGCAGGAATATAAGCGTCAAGACAATTCACATCATCAATCACTTCTACCAGATGATTGGGCACTAAATCTTTCGTCTGGTTGAACCAGAATACAGAAAGCTGATTCAGCACCAGCCCCTTCTTAGGAATACCACAGGGCAGGACAGAATCGTAGGCAGAGATTCGGTCGGTAGCCACAATGAGCAGCCGTTTTCCCAGGTCATAGGTGTCACGCACCTTACCCCGGGAAAATAACGGCAGTGGTAAGTCTGCGTTCAATAAAACCGATGGTCTAGTAGTCATATTTTTCTAGGTGCCAGTTCGGTAGGCTCAACAGTACCAACTTCCTCTCGCCATTGCGCTTTGGTCAAGCCCAGCCGTTCGAAAATGTCATCTACATAACGCAGGTAATACTGGTAGTCAAAAAGCGACTCAAGCTCCTCTGTTGGCAGGCTTGCCGTAACCTCAGGGTCAGCCTTGAGCAGATTGAGGAAGCTTTTGCCTTTTTTCCATACTGTCATCGCATTTCGCTGTACCAGTTCGTATGCTTTCTGCCGACTTAGCCCTTTATCAATAAGGGCAAGCATTACCCGCTGTGAGAAGATAAGACCTTTGGTCAGCTCTATATTCCGTTTCATCTGCTGCGGATAGACCTGTAACCCTTTCATTACCGAGGTGAACAGGGTAAGAGAGTAGTCCAGTACCAGGCAGGCGTCGGGCAGGATAATACGCTCCGTGGAGGAATGACTGATGTCGCGTTCGTGCCATAGGGCAATGTTCTCCATTGCGGTTAAGGCATAACCCCTGACCAGACGAGCTAAGCCGCAAACCCGCTCACAAAGCTCGGGGTTGCGTTTGTGGGGCATAGCTGAGGAGCCGGTCTGCCCGGCGCTGAAGGGCTCTTCCACCTCTCTCGTTTCTGTTTTTTGCAACCCCCTGACTTCAGTGGCGAACTTCTCCAGAGAGCTGGCAATTATAGCTAGGGTAGTAACAAACTGGGCATGGCGGTCGCGCTGTAAAATCTGAGACGATACCGGGGCAGGAGCCAGACCTAATCTAGCACAGGCTTTCTCTTCAACTTCAGGTGGTACCGTGGCGTAATTGCCTACCGCTCCTGAAATTTTGCCTACGGTAATGGCTCCCTTGGCTGCAGCGAGCCGTTGCCGGTTACGCCTCATCTCTTCAATCCATAATGCCAGCTTTAAACCGAAGGAGATTGGCTCAGCATGAACACCGTGGGTGCGGCCCATCATCGGGGTATACTTGTGCTTGATTGCCTGCTCTGCCAATACCGAGATGAGTTCCTTTATATCTTGATTTAGTAGCTCAGCCGCTTCAATTAACTGAAGGCTGAGAGCTGTGTCTATCACATCAGAAGAGGTAAGACCAAGATGGATAAAACGTGATTCGGTTCCCAGACTCTCGGCTACTGAACCGAGAAATGCGGTCACATCATGGTGGGTTTCCTTGAGAATCTCCTCCATACGTTTGAAATTAACCCGGGCTAGCTTTATCTTGGGTATAGCGTCTCGGGGAACAACGCCAAGCTCAGCCCATGCCTCACAGACAGCAATCTCTACTCTGAGCCATTTGTCAAATTTGTTTTCATCTGACCAAACTCGCTTCATCCGCGGTCGGGAATATCGCTCAATCACTTGTCAGCTCCTTGAGATTATTTATTAACCTCACCCCCTGTGTCCCCCTCTCCTAAACAGGAGAGGGGGAAGGGAGTTTTTGAAGAGGCTTCGCCCCTTCAATCTACCTTTATTATCCTTCTCCTTTTAGTTTGTTTCGATACTTTTCGTAGGCTTCTTTTATCTTATCATATTTTAGGGCTAAAATTTCAGCAGCGAGGTAGGCAGCATTTTTAACTCCAGCAGTACCTATAGCCATACTGGCTACTGGTATCCCGGCAGGCATCTGGACTATAGAGTAGAGAGCATCAACACCCTTTAGCTCGCTGGTAGCCAGCGGTACTCCTATAACCGGAAGAGTAGTCCAGCTAGCCAGGACTCCGGGTAGGTGGGCGGCTCCCCCCGCCGCAGCAATGATGACCTCTATCCCTTTGTCCCGGGCGGACAGGGCGAATTGCCTTGCTTTCTCCGGAGTGCGGTGAGCTGATATGACCGATACCTCGTAATCAATGCCAAGCTCTTTTAGTACATCCATTGCTGGTTGCACCAGCTCAGTATCTGATTTAGAACCCATAACTACGGCAACTAATGGCATGTTATCTACCTCACCCCCTTAAATTTTTTATCTAATAACCCTATCCCCTTTATCCCCTTCCCCTTATCAAGGGGAAGGGGAATCTTTTTCTTAAGAGAGGCTTCGCCTCTCTTTAACTCTCCATCAGTATCTATTTTCCAAAGGAGAGGGTAATTTAGACTTTATTCATCCCTTCACTAGGGCAATATCTTTGCGATAGTGGCAACCTTCAAAGTGGATTTTGTGAATATTGTTATATACCTTTTCTTTGGCTTCAGCGATAGTTTTACCGGTAGCGACTACGGTAAGCACTCGTCCGCCGCTGGTTAGTACCTGCCCCGGCTCTGAACCCAACTTGGTTCCGGCGTGAAATACTATAATATCCTTATCCAGATTATTTAGTCCGGTAATGGGGAAACCTGTCTTGTAGCTGCCGGGATAACCGGCTGACGCCATTACCACCCCGATACAGGCATCCTCACTCCATTCTATATCCATCCGGTTAAGTTTACCATTTATCACCGACAGGAAAATATCCACCAGGTCGGTCTTTAGGCGGGGCAGAGTAACCTGGCTCTCCGGGTCGCCGAACCGGGCATTAAATTCCAGCGCCTTTGGTCCGTTATTGGTAATCAT
>DATKVW010000206.1:0-4839 GCA_035529875.1 Dehalococcoidales bacterium
TAGCCTGTTTACTGCCCCGCCGTTTTAGCCTTACCTGTTCCTCTTCCTGATATGACATCATCTATCCCCCAAACTGCCCTGCTTGTAAGCAGCCTTAACCATCATTCTACTCTAGCCAAAACAGCTAATTTATTCCACTATTTCCGTCTCAAAAACCCGGTGTAAGGCACGGACTGCGTCCTTAACCCTGGCCTCATCAATAATGCAGGTTATCCTTATCTCCGAGGTAGTAATAAGCTGGATATTTATCCCTTGCTCACTGAGTGCCCCAAACATCCTGGCGGCATAACCAGGGGTATCCTGCATCCCAGTGCCTATAACACTAACCTTACCCAACTTGGAATCACTCACACACTCCCTGGCTCCGATTGACTCAGCAATAGGTCCCACCAGGCGCATTGCCCTAGCCAACTGGCTTTTAGCCATAGTAAAGGTTAAATCAGTAATATTACCAATACTGGCGTCTTGAACAATGGTATCTATACTAATACCGGCCGTAGCCAAAGGCTGGAAGATAGACGCAGCAATGCCTGGTCGGTCAGGAACACCAACCACCGTTATCTTAGCCACATCAA
Source organism: Dehalococcoidales bacterium (assembly GCA_035529875.1). Lineage (GTDB taxonomy): Bacteria > Chloroflexota > Dehalococcoidia > Dehalococcoidales > DATKVW01 > DATKVW01. The sequence goes on from DATKVW010000206.1 coordinate 576, forward strand.
GGTCATAAGCTATACTCCTCACCTTATTTCGTACTTCCATAGACACCCCTCCATGAATTAATGTACCTGAATTATCAGTGAAGCTAGAAGCCACCAGGATAGGAATATTAAACAGCTCCCCCAACTCAACCGCCCGGGGATGCACCACCTTAGCCCCATAGCTTGCCAGCTCCAGCATCTCCTCATAGCCAATCTCCGTGAGCTTTTGGGCTTCCGGGATAAGGTGTGGGTCAGCGGTATAAACGCCCTCAACATCAGTATATATCTGGCATATCTCTGCCTTCAGGCTGGCAGCTAGAGCCACCGCCGTAGTATCAGAACCACCCCGCCCCAAGGTGGTTATATCCATCTCACCAGTAACACCCTGAAAGCCGGCAACAATGACAATATTCCCCCTCTCCAGCTCCTTAACCACTCGCTTGGCTTCAACATTTAGAATCCGAGCTCGGCTATAGGTAGCATCAGTCCGTATCCCCGCCTGGGCACCGCTAAGGCTAATAGCCCCGTAACCCATAGCCCTGAGCGCCATTGCCAGCAGGGTGCTGGAAACAATCTCACCAGTGGACAGCAGAACATCAAGCTCCCTATCACCAGGCTGGTCACTAACCTGGTAAGCCAGCTTGATTAGCTCGTCGGTGGTATCCCCCATAGCCGAGACCACTACCACCACCCGGTCGCCCTTATCCTTAGCCTGGGCAATACGCCGAGCCACCTTCTTAATCCGCTCGGCATCAGCCACCGATGAGCCACCATACTTTTGAACAATTAGAGCCATTATTTAATGACCTCAAGAACCAAATAATTTACCCTATCAACCTGCCCATAATTTTATACCCTTCTTCACTGAAAAAGCCAGTGCTTTTCGCCTCAACCTCGGTAAATCTCTTCGCCCCGTTAGTGGTAAACCCTGGTCCCCACAGCATAAATGGAACCGGCTCATCACTATGGGTCTGGGTCTTAATCGGGGTGGGGTGGTCGGGCAGGATTAGCGTTCCAAGACTATCCGGTCGCCAACTGCGGATTCGGCTCACAACCTCTCTATCCACCCTCTGGATAGCCTCTATCTTGTCATCAATGGAACCGGCGTGAGCCGCCTCATCCGTCGCCTCAATGTGGATGACTACCAAATCATATTCTTTAAGTGCCGTCAAGGCTCCGATTGCCTGAGCGGCATAGTCATTATCCAGACCATCGGTTACCCCTGGTATATCTAATGTTTCCATTCCCAGCATTCGAGCTAAGCCCCGAAGAATATCAACCCCAGATGTCATCGCTGCATTAAGACCATAAACTTGCTTGAAGGCAGGCATGTCAGGTACCCTGCCACTACTCCAGAAGAGCCAGAGCATTGTTGCTGGAATATCACCGCGAGACCTTCGCTTTATATTCACTGGATGCTCCCAGAGCACAGCCGGTGAGCGTTGCATCAAGTCCCTGAGTAGCTCACTCCCCGGGCCCTTGGGCAAAAAATTATCAATAGGCTTGCCCGGGATATCATGCGGAGGGGTGCAAGCAGCCAGAAGGGTATCCTCTTGTCCCTTGAGCTTGCACAGGTGTCGGTAGCTGATGCCAGAGTAAAAGTGAACTTTATCACTACCCAGGCTTTCGTTTAAAGCCCCAATAAGCTGTTGCGCCTCATTGGTGCTAATGTGACCCGAACTGTAGTCCCACATCTTGCCATCACGAACAGCCACCAGATTGCAGCGAAAAACGGCTTCTCCCTCATCAATAGTAATACCCATGCTCCTGGCTTCAATGGCAGCCCGACCCCGATAGTATAGTTTTGGGTCGTAACCAAGCACCGAAATACAGGCGCAAGCACTATAGGGTTCCATCCCCGGCGGCACGGTGCGGACAAGCCCCAGAATGCCTTCCTTAGCCATAGCATCCAAGTTTGGAGTATGGGCCAGCTCCAAACAGGTCTTACCACCGCGCTCAGGTAGCGGCAAACCAGAGGCGCCATCAATTATCACAATACAATATTTCACCCAGTTCCCTCACCAGTTTACAATAAAGATTAAATCCGCCTATAATATCACTGACGGGGCGTAGCGCAGCCTGGTTAGCGCGCAGCGTTCGGGACGCTGAGGTCGGAGGTTCAAATCCTCTCGCCCCGACCAGCATTTTCATTCCTGAAACTTTCTCTTTGCCTCTTCCCACAGGGCGTTTTGGTCATCAAAGGATAGCTCGCCAAAGTTTAGCCCTCGCTGGCGGCAGACCTCTTCCATATAGGTGAAGCGACGATAAAATCGCTGGTTTGTCTCCCTCAGCGCCGCCTCTAAGTCAATCCCCAGCCGACGGGCAATGTTAGCCAAGGTGAATAGCAAATCACCAAACTCCTGTGCTTTCCGCTCCTGGCTATCAGCTCGCTTAAGCTCGCTAATTTCCTCGGTCAGCTTCTCTATAACACCGTCAATATCCTCCCAGTCAAAGCCAACCTGGGCTACCCGGTGCTGAATCTCCTGACTGTAACCCAGGGCAGGCATCTGTTTAGGTGCACTGGCTAACATAGAGGTACCTCCCCTCTCTTCCTGTTTGAGCTCCTCCCAGTTAAGCGCCACCTCCTCAGCATCCTTTACCTTCTTTGAGCCAAAGATATGGGGATGACGATGAATTAGCTTGGTAGTGATGCTCTTTACTACATCGCCCAGTTCAAACTCCCCAGCTTCAGTGGCAATCTGAGTGTGGAGAACAACCTGCATCAACAGGTCGCCTAACTCATCACAAAGTTTGCCAGAATTCCCCTCATCAAGAGTCTCCAATACCTCATAGCACTCCTCAAGTAGGTTTTTCCTGAGTGAGGCATGGGTCTGCTGCTTATCCCAGGGGCACCCATCAGGAGCTCGCAATCTGGCGATAATATCTACTAAGGTAGTAAACTGGCTCAAATCCTCGGGTAAAGACAAAGTAACCCCCTTTAACTTGTTACACAGATTATACAAGAGGGTCTAGAATCAGGCAATATAATTTGCCGTCAATCAGAAGGCTACTACAGTAGCTCTAATTTAACTCAATGGCAGTATCGCCCCGATGAATTGCCTCTGCCCCCTCAAAAATTCAGCGGCGGACATAGCCCGCTTCCCCTCCAGTTGAACCTTAAGCACTCCTAAAATCCCTTCCCCGGTAGAAACGCCGAACGCAGCCTTTGACTCCGTGGCTGAAGTCAAAGCTACTAGCTGTCCTACTTCAAGGACTTTCTCCGCAGGTAGAGGCGCCGCCTCAATAATCTTAAGTTGCCTTCCCTGCCATCTAGTGTAACACCCTGGCCACGGCTGGAGGGCACGCACCCGCCGCCATATATCTATAGCCGGCAGACGCCAATCAACCTCACCCTCCTCCTTGGAGATTGGGCCAGAATAGGTAGCTTCAGCTTCATTCTGAGGTTGGGGAGTGAGCTCACCCATTGACCAACGAGGTAAAACTTCCAGGAGCAACTGAGCTGCTATCAGTGACAGCTTGGCGGTAAGTGAGCCTGTAGTATCCTGCGCTGATATAGGAATCTGCACCCTGGCTAATATAGGACCAGTATCCAAGCTCCTGTCCATCAGCATAATACTAACCCCGGTAAACTCATCACCAGCCAGAATAGCTGATGCCACTGGCGAGGCTCCTCGAAATCTAGGTAGCAGCGATGGATGAATATTAATACACCTGCAGCCCGGGATGTCTAAAACCGACTGCGGCAGAATTTGACCAAAGGCAGCCACCACTATAACATCAGGGTGAAATTCAGCCAGTTGCGCCACCACCTCGGCGCTCTTTAAGCTAACCGGCTGCACTACCGGCAGCTTCCAGGCTAGTGCTGCCCTTTTCAGAGGAGGAGAAACCAGAGAACGTCCCCTGCCTGCCGGTTTATCAGGCTGGGTATAAACAGCCACCACCTGATACTGATTAAGAATAAGGTGCTTAAGAGGAGGAATAGCAAACTCAGGGGTACCCATAAAAACAACTCGCAATTTAAGCCTCCGACCACTAAATTCTAGCATCAAAAAATCTTTCTAACAAACAAGGACATTTTATATCTATAAGGTCAATATTGGGTAAATAAACAAGTCTGACAGACCTAACAAGGCAGAACAGGGGTTAAAACCGACCACTAACCAGTGTCAAAAACCTTGCTGTTAGGGGGTTAACTGGTTATTATTCTAGAGATGTTATTACTAATCCCTTTCGTTAGTTAAGTCTGCTACTATTCTCCGAACCACCCAGGGCGAAAAGGACTCCTCAAATTTAAGCATAAACCGGTGGAACATTAAGGGTCAAA
>DATKVW010000207.1:0-2076 GCA_035529875.1 Dehalococcoidales bacterium
TTCTTGGTAACAACATTCACTCCCCGCTCTTTGAGCATATCCTCAACCCGAATACAGAGCTCCTCAATGCAGACCAGCTGAAGGCAGTGCTCCAGTATCTCAACCAGAGTAACCTCACAACCTCGTTTGCGGCATTCATCAGCAAACTCAACACCAATGAAACCGCCACCAATAACCAAAATGTGCCGGGCGTTTTCCACAGCGTCAGACAGTTCACGGAGATAGTCCGTATCTTTCCTGACGAAGAATACATTCTTCTTATCAATGCCCGGAACCGGCAGCATTACCGGATTGGAGCCAGTGGCTAGAATAAGCTTGTTGTAACCGACGACCTCCCCATCCTTCAGCGTCACCGTCTTGGTATTACGGTCAATAGATACCACCTCGCCGACCCTGAGTTCAGCCTCACCCAGAAGCTTGTCGGGCATAATGTTCATCTCCACGGTGCCTAGCGTGCCATAGATGTAAGGGATACCACACGGAACCATCACTTTGTTCTCCCGACGAATGACCAAGACATCTTTCATGTCGTGGTGTTTCTGAGCACAAATGGCTGCCTGCACCCCACCGGCACTGCCCCCTACAATGATTAGCTCCCTCTTACCCATCTCACACCTCCTTTAAGTATTTAACCAATCGCCAGGCAATAGTTTCACAGAGCACAGTTATATCATAGGTGGAGAGATAATCAGAAATGGTGCTATCAAATATTATACTCCCTTCGGGAGCAAACTCATCATCACCCCGCCACAGGACTAGAGTTACCGGCACCCGGCGGAAAGCGTTAATGGTCACGGCAACATCACCTTGTTCCGCTTTATGACCACCTAATTTTTGAGCAGTATCTACTAAACGATGAGGCTCGCTACCAAAGTGGCCTACAAGGGGCTTTATCGCCCGCTGCCAAAATGTTCTGAAATAGTTACTCCCCTCAGGTAATTCCTTAAAAGTAATCAATTTATTAGTGATGGGAGTACCTTTAGCTGAGGTTAAATAGTGAAGGAGCAAGACTTTGTTTTTTATCGGGACCTCTTCCTTACCGTCTACTAATGAAATCTCAAGAGCGGGAAGGGTAATTTGATATGATTGGTTTAGGTATTCCAGAACGATAACCCTCTGGGAATCTACTATCAGATATTGAGCACCGCTGTTACGGCACTGCTGTTCGATATTATCAAGCTTGGCTAGCTGCTCACAGGCAAGCTTATAAGCAAGCTCGTAGCCATATTCATAATTTTTCTGACTGGGCAGTAACAAACTCTTACTTTTCATTTGAAAACTCAGCTTGACAATATTGCCAGGTAATTCTTAAAGTCCGGCGGCGTCCAGTATTGCTGGCACCTTCTTCTCCCAGCCGATAGCCATAATATGAACCCCGGGGCACATCCCCTTTAGCTCTTTGATTAAATTAGCCGCAATTTCTATCCCGGTCTGAGTTTTATCCTCGGCTTCAGCCATTCTTTTAATTAGTTCATCAGGGACAAAGACACCAGCAACATTCTTATTCATATACCGCGCCATACCGGCTGACTTCAAGGGTATTATTCCCGCTAAGACAGGGGTATTAAATCCCTCCACCCTTTTCATAAACTTGGCGAAGGCATCAACATCATAAATAGCCTGAGTTTGAAAGAATTTAGCTCCCTGATTGATTTTTTTCTCCATCTTGATAAGCTGTAGCTCAAAGGCAGGCTCAGTATCAGCCCCGGGATTTACCACCGCTCCGGGAAAGAAATTGGTCTTGCCCTTAAGCTCGTTCCCCATCATATCATAACCTTCGTTGAGTCTCTGGATTACCCAGAGAAGCTGTACCGAGTCCAAGTCATACACTGATTTAGCCTGAGGATGGTCACCAAGAGAGGGCACATCACCGGTGATAGCCAAAACATTTTCAATCCCTAAAACCCAGGCGCTCAACAAGTCCGATTGTAACGCCAGACGGTTTCTATCCCGGCAGGTTACCTGAAATATGGGGTCAAGTCCTCTCTGTTTCAGCAGATGAGAGACTGCCAATGACCCAAGCCTCATTACCGAGCTCTGCTGGTCGGTAACATTGGCAGCATCCACCTTTCCTTT
>DATKVW010000208.1:0-4214 GCA_035529875.1 Dehalococcoidales bacterium
GTAAGGGAGGGGGATAAAGGGGGTAGGTTGCTAGCAAATATCTAAGGGGAATGTAGCCTGTGAAATCCTAAATCCCAAGCACAAAACCCTAAACAAATTCAAAGCACTAATTCCCAAAGCTCCAAAAATCAAATTCTCAAACTTTGAATTCAGGGCTTAGAAGTTAGAATCTATTTTGAGAAAACGGAGTGTCTAAGAGGGGCGTTAGCCCCTCTTTCAACATCCCTCTCCCCTCCTTTGATGATGGGAGCTTATTTAATAAAGGGGGTGAGGTTAATAGATAGTCTCTAGACCGCAACTTGTATATCTGGAAATTTTCTAGTAAAATTTAGTGAGATTTTACATATAGAAAGGCACTGGACATGATAAACCTTCCCGTTCTGGTATTGAATCAGAGCTATGAGCCTCTTAATCTATGCCGGGTGCGGCGGGCGGTGGTATTAGTCTATCGGGGTAAGGCGGAGATGGTGGAAAATGGCTCAGGGTTTATTCGTTCAGCCGATAGTATTTTTCCTCTGCCATCGGTAATTCGGCTAGCTTATATGATTAAGCGCCCCCGGCCTAACCAGAAGAAGCTAACTCGTCTTGAGGTTTTCAGCCGTGACCACTTTGCCTGTCAGTATTGCGGGAAGGAAAGCCGTCAGCTTACCTTAGACCATGTTATTCCACGACACCAGTGTGGTAAACACACCTGGGAAAATGTGGTTAGTGCCTGTATTCCTTGTAATCGCCGTAAGGCGGGCAGAACCCCGGAGCAGGCCAGGATGAGGTTAATTCACCAGCCCTATATCCCGCACAGCAACATCCCCTTTTATATCCCTTACCACCTCCAGCTTAGGAGTGAGTGGCAAAAATACCTTCCCCAATGAGCCTGACCGTGAGCTATGGCAACTCAGTCCGTTTTTTCCTGCTTACCCGGTTCCGTATCTTGAATGGTAACCGCACTGAGGGGAAATTCTGTAATCGCTCCGCTCTCCAGCTCAACTGATACCGTTTCTTTTAGCGGGTTACCCCCGATTACACTGGCTACTCCCATTGGAGTAGATACTTGCTGTCCCTCCTTGGGAAACTTATCCTTCATAACCTGGTATTGCTCGCTCTCGTAGCCCAGGCAACACAGCAAACGACCACAAAGCCCTGAAATCTTCATCGGGTTAAGGGGTAGATTTTGCTCTTTGGCCATTCTAATGGAAACCGGGGTAAACTCAGATAGGAAGCTACCGCAGCATAGGGGGCGGCCACACCGGCCGAAGCCGCCAACCAGCTTGGCTTCATCCCGGGGACCGATTTGTCGTAGCTCCACCTTTGTTTTAAAACAGTTGGTTAACTTGCGAACCAGTTCACGGAAATCAACTCTCTCCTCAGCGCTGAAGAGGAAGGTAAGGCGGCTCTCATCAAGATTGTATTCAGCAGATAGTAATTTCATAGGCAGGTTTAATTGGGTAATCAGCTTACCACACTCGGTTAGAGCTTCCTCCTCTTTGCTGGCGGCTTCTTGAGTGCGTTTAATATCTTCCTCTCCTGCCTTACGCAATACCGGCTTTAAGGGTGCCGTTATTTCATTAACCAATACCTGCTTGGGGGAGATGACCACGTAGCCCAGTTCCTGACCATGGGTTGTCTCAACCACTACCTGGTCGTTTACTTCTAGGTCAATGCCAGCGGCATCAAAGTAATATACTCTGCCCGCCTTTTTGAATCTTACGCCAACAATCTCAGCCATGGTTTCTCCTCGGTATATCCAGCATTAATACCTCCAGTGCCAGTCTTGGATTGGCATTCTGTCTGAGCTCTTTCTCAGTTGCCTGAATACTGTTAATAGAAGTCTTTACTTGAGCCAGACTGTAATCTCCAGCCATGTTGACCAGAGTTGTTTTGAAGTCAATATTGGTAATAGCATCACCACAGCCTGTCTTAACTAACATAAGGTCACGCCACCAGTCAAGCCATAAATTCAGTAGCTCCTGGACTGCCTCGCGGTTTTGACTGAACTGGTTTGCCAGTTGAGTAGCGTAAGCAAAGCGCTCGTCGTAATTGGCACCAAGAATAGCGAGCAGCCTGTCTATCTTTTCAGTTCGCTGTTGGAGCAGACTGGCATCAAGGGCTGCCGATACTGCCCATCCCAGACGCCCGTGACAAAGCCTGGTCAGGAGCTTGGCCTGCTCCGGTTCAATATTCCAGCGAGTAGTAAGAGCAGCCTCCGCCTCACTAGCCGCCAGCGGAGATAGCTCCAACCGCTGGCAGCGGGAAATCACAGTAGAGAGCAGGAGTCTTTCCTCTACGGTCAGCAGTATAAAGATGACCCTGTCTTCCGGCTCCTCCAGGGTCTTGAGCAGGCAGTTAGCCGCTTCATTTGACAGGAGCTCAGCCCCGTCAATAATAAACACCTTATATTTGCCCTCAAATGGGGGCAAGCTGGCTGAGTGCTGCAGCTGTCTGATCTGGTCAATACCAATTTCAGTTTGGCTTTTAGCCTCGGCTGAATTCCCGTTAGAGGTCAAGCTGATAATCTGGACATCAGCATGCTTTCCCGAGGCTATTTTTTGACAGCTGGGGCATTGACCACAGGGAGGCTCACTGGCTTCACAATTCAGGGCTTGCGCCAGATTGAGAGCCAGGGTCATCTTACCGGTGTGAGGCGGACCAACCAGAAGATAGGCATGAGCTAGAGCCTGTCTCTCTAGGCTGTGCTGTAATAAGGAAACTACTTTGTTCTGCCCAACTACCTGCCACATCCTGAGCTCTCCCGTTTGCATCTAGGTTAAATCACACCTGGTTAAATCTTCGTAGGTCTCACGGCGTCGAATAAGACGTGCCTTGCCTTCCTTAACCAGCACAATCGGAGGTTTGAGTGAGGCGTTATAGTTACTTGCCATTGATAAGCAGTAAGCACCACAATCGGCTATGGCTATAATATCACCGGCGGAAACTGGGGGCAAGGCAACGTCTCTGATTAGTACATCACCTGATTCGCAGAACTTGCCGGCGATGGTAACCTCACCTGCTTCCTTTTCCTTCATCTTATTGGCTACCACTGCATCGTGCTTGGCTCCGTAGAGGGCAGGGCGGATGTTATCTGCCATACCGCCATCTACTGAGACATAGCGCCTGACACCGGGAATATCTTTAGTGGCACCTACCTGATATAGTGCCATTCCGGCTCGCCCTACTGTTGACCTTCCCGGCTCAATAACAAGATGGGGGAGTGCCAGCTTTAGCTCCTGGCACTGTTGAATAATCTTAGGCGCTATCACCTCGGCGTAGGCAGAAATAGGCGGGGCTGGAGAATCAGGGGTATACTGAATGGCGAACCCCCCGCCAATGTTCAGCTCTTTGAGTTCAAAATTGTGCTTCCGCTTCATTTCAGCGGCAAAGTTAAGTATAACCTCAATAGCCTGTTGATACGGTTCAATCTCAAAAATGAGGGAGCCTATGTGGAAGTGCAGCCCAACAAGGTTAAGGTTAGGTGCTGACAGGGCGGTAGTCACTGCTTCTTCCCCGCTGGATAGAGGGAAGCCAAACTTACTGTCAAGATTGCCGGTGGTAATATACTGGTGGGTATGAGGGTCTACACCGGGGGACAGACGCAGTAGTATATCAGCTTTGCAGTGTTGCCCGGTAGCGATTTCGCTTAACTGGTGAAGCTCGTGAAAATTATCGACCACAATGCGACCAATGTGCCACTTCAAAGCCAGCCTGAGTTCCTCGGCTGATTTATTATTGCCGTGAAAATAGACCTTATCCAGTGGGAAACCGACTGATTGGGCGATACTTAGCTCTCCGGCAGAGACAACATCCAGTCCCAGCCCCTCCTCTTTGAATATGGTAGCCAGAGCCTTATTTATAAACGCCTTACAGGCATAAATAACGGTGGTATCAGCATAACGCTGTCCAAACTCCTCTTTGAACTCGGCGCATTTGCTGCGCAGGCTGTGTTCATCAAAGAGATATAAGGGCGTACCGAACTCAGCGGCTAGCTCAACAGTATCACAACCGCCAACGGTGAGATGCCCCTTATTATTTACCTCAGCAGTTAACGGAAATAGACAGAGTTTAGATGCCATTGGTCTAATGTTACCAGTGCCTGCCAGTGAAGTCAATTTATGATGCTTTATAGAGCGGTTGTGGAACAAACTTTGGCTTTAGTTTAAATATGGAGCAGTCTCTCCATTGCTTGAGCAAAGCTATCTTCTGTGTCAGTATCAACTATCCAA
>DATKVW010000209.1:0-2498 GCA_035529875.1 Dehalococcoidales bacterium
CATTTTACCAACCCATCCCCCTGTCAAGGGAAAGGGGAAGATATTGCCTTAAGCGGGGCAAAACCTATGGTGAAACCCAAAATCCTAAGCACGAAACCCTAAACAAATTCAAAGCACTAATCACCAAAACTTAAGAAACCAAACCCTCAGGTTCAGGATTTGAAAGTTAGAATCTATCTTGAGAAAGCGGGGTGTTTAAGAGGGGCGCTAGCCCCTCTTCATAAAATCTTCCCCCTCCCTGGTAAGGGAGGGGGATAAAGGGGGTAGGTTGCTAACAAATATATAAGGGGGTGAGGTTGGTAAATCAGTTTAATTTGACAGGCTACCATAGCTATGGTAAGGTTTAACCTGGCAATGGAGGTTATAATGCGGGATAAGGTAACAGAAGTGTTAGGCAGGATACGACCCAATCTGCAAAGTCACGGTGGTGATGTGGAGCTAATTAATGTTAATAACGGCGTGGTGGAACTAAAGCTAACCGGCGCCTGTGTCGGCTGTCCTATGTCCACCCTCACCTTAAAAATGGGAATTGAAAAAATCCTGAAGCAGGAAATCCCTGAGGTTAAGGAAGTAGTCGCTGTCTAAACTATCCTTGGGGCAAAGGAAATAGTTTACTTCCTTTCTTCAACCTGAAAGGCGTGGTGTAAGGCACGAACCGCATCTATGACCTTACTTTCCTCAATAATACAGGTTATCCTTATCTCCGAGGTAGTAATAAGCTGGATATTTATGCCCTGCTCACCAAGTGCCCCGAACATTTTGGCAGCATAACCAGGCGTATTCTGCATCCCGGTGCCAATAATACTAACCTTGCCCAACCTGGTATCGCTGAGGCATTCCCTGGCGCCAATTAACCGGGCTATAGGTTCCACCACCTTCATTGCCTTATCTAAATCACTTTCCGCCACAGTAAAGGTCAGGTCAGTAATATTCTCAATGCTGGCATTCTGAACAATAGTATCCACGCTGATACCCGCCCCGGCTAAAGGCTGGAAAATAGCGGCGGAAATGCCGGGATGGTCAGGAACCCCCACCACCATTATCTTAGCCACATCAAGGTCATGGGCGATACTTCTCACCTTATTTCGCACTTCCATAGACGCTCCTCCATGAATTAATGTGCCCGGGCTATCATTGAAGCTGGAGGCTACCAGAATGGGAATATTAAATAGCTCACCCAACTCCACTGCCCGGGGATGCATCACCTTAGCTCCAGAGGTTGCCAGCTCCAGCATCTCCTCGTAGCCAATCTCAGTGAGCTTGCTGGCTTCAGGAACAAGGCGGGGGTCAGCGGAATAGATCCCCTCGACATCAGTGTATATTTGACACTCCTTTGCCCCCAGGCTGGCAGCTAACGCGACCGCCGTAGTATCCGAACCGCCCCGCCCCAGAGTGGTGACATCCATCTCGTCAGTAATCCCTTGAAATCCGGCAACAATGACAATATTCCCCTTCTCCAGCTCTTTGACCGCCCGCTTGGCTTCAACGTTAAGGATTCGAGCCCGACTATGGGCAGAATCGGTCCTTATCCCTGCCTGGGCACCGGTGAGGCTGATTGCCTGATAGCCCATTTCCCTCAGCGTAATTGCCAGCAAGGTGCTGGAAACAATCTCCCCGGTAGAAAGCAAAAGGTCGAGTTCCCTCCTATCAGGCTTTTTAGAAACCTGATAAGCCAGCTTGATTAGCTCGTCAGTGGTATCTCCCATTGCTGAGACGACGACTACCACCTGGTCACCCTGAGCCTTAGCCTGAGCTATACGCCGGGCGATATTTTTAATCTTTTCCGCATCCCCCACCGATGAACCACCGTACTTCTGAACAATCAGAGCCATTTTTCACTTACCTCTCTATCAGCCTCCCCATAATATTACACCCTTCGTCAATAAACAAGCCAGTGGTTTTCGCCTCAGACTCGGTGAATCTTTTGGCTCCGTTAGTGGTAAACCCCGCCCCCCAGAGCATAAAGGGCACCGGGTCAGCAACATGAGTGCGGACTTTAATTGGCGTCGGGTGGTCAGGCATGATTAGTAGCCGAAGGGCGTCTCCACGCCAGGAGCGAAGTTGCCCGACAACCTCCCTGTCCACCCTCTGGATAGCCTCTACTTTATCATCAATAGAGCCAGCGTGACCTGCTTCATCCGGCGCCTCAATATGAATGACGACCAGATCATGTTTATCAAGCGCGTGAAGAGCACCGGCTGCTTGAGCGGTATAGTCATTATCAAGACCATCAGTAACGCCGGGTATATCAAGTACCTCCATTCCTGCCATCTGGGCTAAGCCCTGAAGAAGGTCAACGGCAGAGGTCATCGCCGTATCCAGACCATTAACCTGCTTAAAGGATGGCATATCCGGTACCTTACCACTACCCCAGAAGAGCCAGATCATTGTTGCCGGAATATCCCCGCGAGCTCTACGCTTAACATTCACCGGATGGTCTCGGAGTACCGCCTCGGAGCGTCTCATCAGGTCCAGTAGCGGGCTATTCCCCGGACCGT
>DATKVW010000210.1:0-4178 GCA_035529875.1 Dehalococcoidales bacterium
AAATGGTCACTAAAGACGAAATGGTAAAGTGCAACTACTGCGGTAGGCTGGTTAATCCTGAAAAGCCCAGTTGCAGACTTGCCATATTATTTTATATGCTAGGATTACTGCCAGGTATAGTCTACACTATTTGGTGTAGAAGAAGACCTGCAACCATATGCCCCTACTGCGGTCTGGATGTCTATAAAGACTACACATAGGGGAAAAGGTCGGCGGCTTACCCCTTGCGCTTTCTAGCGTTCGCTCATACTCTCTTCAGGGTCGCTTTTTAGGCTTTAGGAAGTCCCGTAGTCTATCCACTCCCGCTTTTTGCTGCTCTTCTATCTTTCGCACGGTCTCGACTTCAAGGTCATTTCCACGGCATTTGCCAAGGTGAATCTCAAGACTCCTAAACCACTTTCCGCAATGAGGACATAACCCTTCAGTCATTGTCATCCTTCCTTATTCTTCTTTAAGATACTTCATTATGACATTTATCCGCTTTCATTACAACCATATTTATTATTAAAATCATGGGCAGTCCAAGAGGGGCTTCCGCCCCTCTTTCTTTTTCTTCCCCCTTTGGAAATCCCTCTCTATCTCCCTTTACAAAAGGGAGAAGTATGTCTCCCCCTTTTACAAAGGGGGACTAAGGGGGATTTAAGTCCTGCCTAAAGGGGAGTAACCTGCGGAAAGAGGGCTAGCGCCCCTCTCAAAAAACAATTCCCCCTTCCTTTGGTAAAGGAAGGGGGTCAGGGGGATGGATTTCTCGGAGGGGGACAGAGGGGGAGGATTTAAAACCACAGGGGGTGAGGTAGATAGTAACTATTGTTTTTCGTTATCTGTTCCCGCCCACCACCCTATATGTAAGGGGGATGAGGGAGAGTGGAGTCACCGGATAAAACCTGAAGGGGTAAGATAGATAACCTGATTCTAATTTTAACCTTTTCTTTATGCCATCTAATACATTACAGTGGTTGACTTTGAAAAAGCCTTCCTGTATGATATATACTGTCAGTGAGCTAACAGGCGGAACTGAAATAGCCTTCTGGTGATTAGAGCGGGGTGGAACCACCCGTTCCCATCTCGAACACGGAAGTGAAACGCTCCAGCGCAGACGATACTGAGGGGGTAACTCCTTGTGGAAAATATGCCATTGCCAGGAGGCTTTTGACCCCTAATATTAATTACTCTATAATAGGTTGTAGTATAGTTATAGGGGAAGAAGGCAGAGCTAAGGAGAAAACGGATGGCTAGCCGATTTGAGAAGTTTTCAGAGAGGGCTCGCAGGGTTCTTATTTCAGCTCAAGAAGAGGCACAGCGTCTCAACCACAGCTATATCAACACTGAGCATATTTTACTAGGTCTACTGCGTGAGGAAGAGGGAGTAGCCGCTAAGGTTCTCATCAACCTGGGTACAACTTTGTCCAAGGTTCGTGCCACAGTGGAATTTGCCATGGAGCGCAGCGAGAAGCCTAGCATCAGCGAAACCGGGCTTACCCCCAGCGCCAAGAGAGTTATTGAACTGGCCATAGATGAGGCGCGTCATCTTGGTCATAATTATATTGGCACCGAGCATCTGCTATTAGGGTTGCTACGTGAAGGAGGAGGAGCAGCCTCCAGCGCACTGGAGAGCCTCGGCATTACCATTGACCGAGTCCGTGCTGAAACAGCCCGCCTCCTCAGTCAGGGTGCCACCAGAGCCAGGCCCGGTCATGCCACCAGTCGGACTCCGGCTTTAGACCAGATAAGCATTGACCTTACTGCAGCGGCTCGCGCCGATAAGCTCGACCCGGTTATTGGACGAGCCAAGGAGATTGAGCGAGTAATCCAAATTCTTAGTCGTCGCACCAAGAACAATCCGGCTCTTATCGGCGAACCGGGGGTGGGCAAGACCGCAATTGTTGAGGGACTGGCTCACCGCATTGCCACCGGGGATACCCCGGAGACACTGGAAGGAAAACGGCTCATAACAATGGACATTGCCTCCCTGGTTGCCGGGACAAAATACCGCGGCGAATTCGAAGAACGGCTGAAGAAGGTCATTGAGGAGATAAAAACAGCAGGAAACTGCGTGCTCTTCATAGATGAGTTTCACACTATAGTGGGTGCTGGTGCGGCTGAGGGAGCGGTTGACGCTGCCAGTATCCTCAAACCCTCGCTGGCACGAGGAGAATTACAGTGCATCGGGGCTACTACCCTGGATGATTACCGCAAGCACGTGGAGCGAGACCCAGCCCTGGAACGCCGCTTCCAGCCGATTTTGGTAGAGGAACCCTCCGTAGATGAAACCATGGAGATTTTACGCGGGATTAGACAACGATACGAAGAGCACCACAAGCTGGTGATAAGCGATGAGGCACTGAATTCAGCGGCAACCCTGGCTGCCAGATACATCCCCGACCGCTTTCTCCCTGACAAGGCTATTGACCTGGTAGATGAAGCTTCCTCAAGAGTAAGGATTAAGCACAGTGCTATCCCTAGTTCCTTGAAGGAAGCCAGACAGGCTGAGGGTAGTGTCCGCAGAGATAAGGATGATGCTTTGTCTAAACGGCAATATGAGCATGCTGCTGAACTGCGCAACCGGGAGCTCCAAATTGAAGAGAAAATAAAGGGACTGGAAGCAGAGTGGGAGACCGAGAAGGAGCAGGACAAGCCAGAGGTAACCGCTAACGACATTGCTGAGGTGGTGAGCATGTGGACTGGCATCCCGGTAGTACAGCTGGCCAGTGATGAGGCTAGTCGCCTGCTGCAAATGGAGGAGGTACTGCACCATCGCATTATAGGTCAGGATGAGGCTATTAATACCATTGCCAAAGCGGTTAGGCGAGCCCGTGCCGGACTTAAAGACCCCAGACACCCCATAGGTAACTTTATCTTCCTCGGACCCACCGGTGTCGGTAAAACGGAGCTAGTCAGAGCCCTGGCTGAGTTCATGTTCGGCAGCGAGGATACTCTAATCAGGCTTGATATGTCCGAGTTTATGGAGAAACATACCGTAGCCCGGCTGGTGGGAGCACCACCAGGGTATGTCGGCTATGATGAAGGTGGGCAACTAACGGAAACGGTGAGACGTAAATCGTATTGCTGTATCCTCCTCGATGAAATTGAAAAGGCTCACCCCGATGTATTTAATATATTGCTTCAGATATTTGATGACGGTCACCTGACTGATGCCAAGGGTCGCCGGGTTGATTTCCGTAACAGTATTATCGTTATGACCAGCAATATCGGTGCCGAACTTATCAGGAAAGGTAGCACCATCGGCTTTGCTTCCCACAGTGATGAGGCTAAAACCCAGCAGATGGCTTATGAGCAAATGAAGGAAAAACTGCTTGGGGAATTAAAAAAGAGCTTCCGCCCTGAGTTTCTCAACCGCGTTGACGGTGTAGTTGTATTCCACGCGCTAAATAAAGACCACATCCGGAAGATAGTTGATTTAATGCTAGCTTCAGTAAGCCAGCAACTGGCTGAGAAAGGGATAAAACTTGAAGTAACTGAAGCCGCAAAAGATATGCTGGGAACGAAAGGCTACGATGAGGTCTTCGGAGCTCGACCGCTACGCCGGGTGATTCAAGATACGGTTGAAGATAAACTCTCCGAGGATTTGCTCCGAGGCAAATTCCGAGAAGGGGATACCATCATAGTCGATGTAGAAGGAGAGGAAATTATAGTACATCCAGCAACCGTAGGTGCTTTACTTGGGAATAATAACCCATAAATTGTAATGAATAAAACCGTATAACAAGGGAAGGGCGGGGAAACCAAGATAAATAAAATAACCGCCCTTTTTACTTCGTATCGAATATAGATTCAATCAGGAACAAAAGATATGGCAGTAGATTGGGGATTTGCGGCACAGATTGGTGGCATTGGTTTTGGTATGGTCTTTATATTGTTGATTATTCTGGCCATAGCTATATGGTTAGTGGGAAGGGTGTTTGGCAAAATCAACACCGGGGGAAGTGACACTGGAGATAAAAGGAAAGGAGACTAAAAATTGGCGCAAGAAATCATAGAAGTCCCCATAACGGGTAAGATTATTAGTGTAAATGTCAAGCCAGGGGATAAGGTTAAGGAGGGGGATACACTATGCCTGCTAGAATCAATGAAGATGGAAAATCCTATATTAGCTCCGGTAGACGGTACTGTTAGCCAAATAGGGGTCGCTGTTGAGCAAGTAGTCAAACCCGGCGAGA
>DATKVW010000211.1:0-2921 GCA_035529875.1 Dehalococcoidales bacterium
TACATCACCTTCTCCCATTCCTCCCTGCGCTGTTCCACAGCAGCAGCTGTTTCACAGATGACTAGGGTCAGCCAGTCAGATTCCATGTTAAGGAAATCTGCGGTGATCTCTTCCACCTTGCATCCTAGATGTTCAAATTGCCGGGCAGCCTTCCGGGTAATATCTCTCACCTCTGGATCCACCACGGCATAGCCCAGATTGGGACTCCAGGCAGCTTTACAACCTTTCACACCACCCTTGACAGCCTTTATAAGGTTCATTTCCTGGGTAGGGAGGGAGAAGTGGTCTCGCTCATCAGGCCCGGCCATGACAGATAGCATCAATGCGCCATCCGCCACAGTCCTGGTCAGGGGCCCTTCCACAGACAGTGTCTCCCAACCATGAAGGGCAGGTTGACGGGCTACCCGCCCAAATTGAGGTTTTAGTCCATAAACGCCGCAGAAGCTTGAGGGAATGCGGATAGAACCACCTCCATCGTTCCCGTGGTGCAGAGGACCTAACCCGGCAGCCGCCGCAGCCGCTGCACCGCCGCTGGAGCCCCCAGGGGTCTTGGTTAAATTCCAGGGATTTCGGGTTGGGCCGAAAACGGGATTGTCGGTATTAGCAATAAGGCCAAATTCCGGAGTGTTGGTCTTGCCCAAAATAATCGCCCCTGCGGCTTTCAATTTTTCCACAAAGGCACAGTCTTCATCGGGGATGAAATGTTCATAGAGTTTCGAACCGAATGTAGTCCGGATCCCTTTGGTAAAGACGAGGTCCTTGATAGAAACTGGCACCCCATGCAGAGGCCCAAGAGCCTTTCCCTTCATCACGGCGTCTTCGGCTGCCTTAGCTGCGCTGCGTGCCGCCTCAGCCGTGAGAGTCACGTAGGCATTAATCTTGGGATTGATTTTCTCGATACGGTCCAAGATGGCATCTATTACCTCTACGGGAGAAAGTTTTTTCTGTTTGATGGCTGCTGCCATCTCCGTGGCGGGCATGAAGCAAAGCTCTTCATTTTTCATAACAACCTCCTTGTTTTTATACTATATGTATATTTTTTAAAGCTTAGCATAGATTCATTTATAGTATATACTATGACTTTGCAGCAAAGTCATCTTGAAACTCGGGACAAACTACATATTTGCGTTCTAGCGCGTTCAATCTCATGCCGGACAGAGGTACCAATTTCGGGATAAGTGCCATAATAAGAGATTGGTTAGCAACCCATCCCCTGACCCCCTCTCCTTTGAAGGAGAGGGGGATAAAGGGGGTGAGGTTAGTAAATACTCTTATAATAACTGTGTGGCAGGATATTAAGGCCTGCATTATAATGATAGTGCGTTCTTAATAGAGAATAGGGAAATGGCGGAATCTAGTTATGTAGTTATCCTCATTACTACTGGAAGCTATGAAGAGGCACATAAGATAGCTGATGCATTGGTTTGCGGAGGAAAAGCCGCCTGTGTAAATATAGTACCTAAAGCAAATTCACTATTCCGGTGGCAAGGTAAGGTGGAGGAAGCTGAAGAAAACCTCCTGCTGGTCAAAACCAGGGCAGAACTCTTTTCTGAAGTTGTGCGTGTGGTTAAGGGGATTCATAGCTATGAGGTGCCTGAGATAATTGCTTTGCCTGTCGTTGAGGGGGAGCCGGGCTATCTAGCCTGGATAACTAAGGAGACGGAAATGAGAAGGCAGATAAAGATTATCGTAGGTGAGCTTGAGGTGGAAGCCTGGCTCAACGAAACAGATACCGCTACCAAGGTCTTGGAGATTCTTCCCATCACCTCTACCGTCAATCTTTGGGGGGACGAAATATACTTTTCTATCCCCTTAGAGACAGGGTTAGAGAACGCAAGGGAAGTAGTTAACATTGGAGATATCGCTTATTGGCCGCAAGGGAAAGCGATGTGTATTTTCCTTGGGATGACTCCGATAAGCAAAGGAAAAGAGATTAGGCCCATAAGCCCGGTTAACGTAATTGGTGGAATTGAGGGGGTTCAGAAATTGCTTGGGAAGGTAAAGCCAGGTGAAAAGGTTAACATAAGGAGGTAGCTAAATGGATGCATTAGAAGCAATCAAGACTAGAAGAAGCATAAGGAAATATAAGAAAGCCCCTGTTCCAGAGGAAGAATTAGAGAAGATCCTGGATGCGGGGAGATGGGCACCATCTGCGAGCAATTTACAACCCTGGAAGTTCATAGTCTTAAGCGACTTTCAGGTAAGGGAAAGGGTAGCGAGGTTGCTTACCTTTGGGAATTTTCTAGCTGAGGCGCCGTTGGGGATTGCTGTAGTAGTAGACCCCATGGTATCAAACCACCCCGTAGAGGATGGCTCAATAGCAGCCTATAGCATGCTCCTTGCTGCCCACGCGGTTGGTCTTGGGGGATGTTGGCTCAATCCTTCGCATAATGAAGAAGAACTGAAGGAAATACTTGGCATTCCAAAAGAGGTGAGGTTAATTTCGGTAATATCACTTGGATATCCTGATGAAGCCCCATCTGTGACCAGGAGGGAGCTGAGGGACGTCACTTTTACCAACAAGTATGGAAGCAAATAAAGGCTCCTGTTCGGAAAGTAATTTCAAGGGCAAGAAGTAGAACCCCACCCCTGAGTCAGGTAACAGGAGGAAGCATAACAACTTGATGACGAATTGTTTGCCTTGTAGGAAGTCGACATCGGGGCGAGAGGATTTGAACCTCCGACCTCAGTATCTAGGTGATATATCCATCCCTGATAAGGAGTTCAGCGACAAGAACGGCGCCCTTAGCCGCTCCCATCTTGGTATTGTGGGACACCAGAAGATACTTGATTCCGTTTTTTAAAGCGGTGTCCTTCCTGATTCTACCGACTGTAGTGGCCATGCCATCCTCCATATGACGGTCAAGCCGTGGCTGAGGTCTAAACGGGTCTTCGTGCACTATTATCATGTGCTTTGGGGC
>DATKVW010000212.1:0-2611 GCA_035529875.1 Dehalococcoidales bacterium
TAGCCACAAGCCCAATACGGCTACCGCTCAGGCATACTATGCTAAGAAACAAGGGCTCAAGGGCTTAAGTACTGAGACCGGTGCTGGGCAATGGGGGAGTGCCCTAAGTTTGGCTGGGGCATTCTTCGGTCTAGACATTAAGGTGTTTATGGTTAGGATTAGTTACCACCAGAAGCCATATCGCCGCATCGCCATGGAGACCTGGGGGGCTAACTGTGTGCCCAGCCCCAGCCCCGAGACCAAGGTAGGGCGAGCTATGCTGGAAAAATGGCCTGATTGTCCTGGTAGTTTAGGTCTGGCTATCAGCGAGGCAATAGAGTATATGATAGACCATCCAGACTATAAATATTCGATTGGCAGCGTGCTTAACCATGTCCTGCTTCATCAGACCATCGTCGGGGAGGAATGCCGGAAGCAAATGGAGATGGCAGACGCCTATCCTGACATTATTGTCGGCAACATTGGCGGTGGCTCAAACTTTGCCGGGCAATTCTTCCCCTGGATTAGAGATAAGATTAGCGGGAAGAAGCCAGACATGCGCATCATCTGTTGTGAGCCGGAAAGCTGCCCCAGTGTGACCAAAGGACTCTATGCCTATGATTTTGGTGACATGTCCGGGATGACTCCCCTGATTAAAATGTACACCCTAGGGCACGGCTTTATCCCGCCTCCAATTCATGCGGGTGGACTGCGCTATCATGGGATGGCACCTACCATATGCCACCTCCATAGACTGGGCTTGGTTGAAGCTGTGGCTGTGCCGCAAACTCAGGTCTTTGAGGCTGGGATAAAGTTTGCTCGCACTGAGGGCATCATCAGCGGTCCTGAGCCGTGCCACAATATCAAGGTGGCTATAGATGAAGCCCTACGCTGTAAAGAAGCAGGGGAATCAAAAACAATCTTGATAGCTCACAGCGGACATGGCCATTTCGACCTGGCTGCCTATGATGCCTACCTAACAGGTAAACTTCAGGATTATGCCTATCCTGAGGAAGAAGTAAGGAAGGCACAGCTGGAACTGCCAAAGGTAGGCTAACCTATAACACCACCTTCATATCTTCGTGGCCCAGGCTTACATCGGCTCCCAGCTCATTAGCCACCTGGGCCACTTCCTCACTAAGCTGCTGTTCATAGGAAATAGCAATGTGGATAACGATGACCTTTGGCAAATAACCTTTAAGTTGCTTGAACTGGATAAGCTCGTCTTTCAGCAGTTGCGGGGTAAGATGCCCAGCTTTCCTGGCAAAATCTCCCAACATATTCGGAACAGAAGACTCGCAGATAAGTAAATCTGGGGCAATATACTGCCAGCAATCAGATAGCCCGGGACCGGTATCACTGGTATAAAACAACTTTTTGCCCTCGGGAGAGATAACTTGATAACCAACGGTGGAGGCACCGTGTCTTACCGGAACAGCCAGGACTTGATATCCTTCGATATTCTGTCGCTTATATCGCTCAACAAACTCAAACCGAAGTGTCAACCTTTCCTTAGAGGGATATTCAAGCAAATTGGCGTAAATCTTGCCATCAAGGAGACAGGGGATAACCACATCAAAAGTTTCAGGTAAAGCGTAGACCTTAATTTGACCATTCCACAAAGCAGCGTTGTAACCAAGAGTGACTAAATCCCGTGTGTGGTCGAAATGATGGTGAGTAAGCAATACAGCCTTGATTTTTTCTTGCTCAGCTAAAGAAAGGGCAGAGGTAAGCCCACCAGCATCTATAGCTAAAACATTATCAAGCAAAAAAGAAGTTAGGCGAGCCCCTTTAGCTTCATTGCTATGGGCGCCTAAGATTCGTAGCTCCACTATTTCGCTTTCGGCTGCAAAGATAGCTTTCGATAGCCTATAATCTTGCTGGCAGCATTATAGAATTGCTGCCATTCAATTAACTTCTCAGTCAGAATCTGATGCCCCTTTTCAGTTAATTCATAGCATCTTCGCTTTCGTTTCTGGGTAACTTGTTGCCAGGTGCTCAACACCAATCCTTCCTTCTCCAAGCGGCGTAATGCTGAATAAATGGTGCTCCCCTTAAATTCGAAGTAGCCTTGACTTCTTTTATCTAACTCTTTAGCGATTTGATAACCATATGCTGGTAACTCGTTGATAATAAAAAGTAACAAAGGTTCCACAATGCCTTTTAACAACTGTTGCACATAAAATTGAGCCATCGCACATTAGTTTACCACCTATCAATGAATAAGTCACCGCACCGGAAACCTTGCTTATTAAAGCCAGCGCTACTAAAATTAACCACATCATGGTTAGTAGATTCAAATACATCATTCTTTTCCTGGTAGCAGTGGTTCTGATTTTCTCAGGTGTGAGTGGCTGCACTACCCCACATGATGCGTTCACACCCCTCCCACCCAGCAATCTCACAGGAACTGCTGAGCCTAACTGGACTTTCCCCACCACAGATAATCAAGCAAACATTTCCTTGCCAAACTTTGCCGCAGTAGTCGCCAAGGTGAAACCAGCAGTGGTATCAGTAACCACAGACATAGCTAAAGGCTCCGGATTTGTGATTGACGGAGAGCAGGGCTATATTGCTACCAATGACCATGTGGTTGAAAATGCCCAAAACATAAAAGTGACTCTCGATAATG
>DATKVW010000213.1:0-3510 GCA_035529875.1 Dehalococcoidales bacterium
CAGCCGTATCAAGAAACCGAGCAACGCGAAGTGTCTCTTTGTCTCGGCTACTCCCCCTGATGAGCTATCAGCCATACTATTACTCCTTATTTATAGTGAACTCTAGGGTCCAGATAGGCGTAGGTTAAGTCGACCATTAGAATAATTAGCAACAGGACAATTGCAAAAATCAGCATTACACCGCTTACTAGTGCGTAGTCCCTGTGAAGGGTAGCACTTATTATCAGACGACCCATCCCAGGCAACATAAATATCTGCTCTATAATAACCGTACCTCCAATCAGAACAGGCAATTGAACTCCTATTATGGTGATTACCGGGATTAGTGCGTTCTTCAGGGCGTGCCTCATGACGATTCCCCTCTCCCTGAGCCCCTTTGCCCAGGCCGTCCTGATATAATCCTGCCTCAGCACCTCCAGCATCATAGTGCGGGTCATCCTCATGGTCATTCCCGATAAAGCCATACCCATAACGACAGCTGGGATTATAAACATTTTCAGATTACCTATTGGGTCCTCAATAAACGGGATAAGTGTTATGGATGGCATGTAACCCCACCATATTGCGGGGAAGACTATTATCAGCGTCCCCAGCCAGAAACCGGGGACGGAAATACACAATATAGCAAAGCTACGACCGATATAGTCACCCCAGGTGTCCTGCCGTAATGCTGAAAATATACCTATGGGCAACGCTATAAGTTGGGCTACTATTAAGCCCAGGAGACCAAGTTCAAAGGTTACTGGCCATTTAAGAGCCACTAGTTCGAGCACGGGTTTCTTCTGCCACCAGGAAGTCCCAAGGTCGCCTTGAAAAATACCATTAAAACTGCCGTCCGCACCGGGAACAGCTCCTATCCAGCGTCCATACTGGGTAAATAAAGATACATCCAGTCCCAGCTCGTGTAGAATTGCTTCTCTATCAATTGCTCCTCCAGGGGATTCTGCCGCCATCGCGTCTACTATGTCACCTGGAACTAGGCGTACCATGATGAAGATTATCACACTCGCTAGGAACATGACAGGTATCATTAGCAGCAATCTTCTGACTATGTACGACCGCATATTACTTGCCTCGCTTGATAACTGGTAGGTACTACTGCTTTCATTATCAGCAATAACCTTCCTATTTAAGTCTTTTTAATGCCCACTTGGCCTAGAAGTTTAGGTCTGCTACCCAACCCCAACTAGAGGGCGAAGCATTTAGCCTCGCCCTCTTTGGACCTGGCTACGAAGAGCCAGTTAAATACGCCTATGGCCTATACCCGGAGTACCAACTCGCACTTGCCGCCCAGCCCTTTGAACTTTGCATACACTACAAACATCGGAGCAAAGTACCAACCACGCTCTGATGCTTCAAGCTCTTCAGCCGAGCCCACCCTTGGTAGCTCTACACCGTTGAGCTTAACGCTGGATGGAGTGCCAGTCTTGTTCAGCTTCACAATGTATGTCTTCTCGGAGGCGCTCACATCTACTACTACCCTGTCCTCCTTGCGCCTGGCGCGACATTTCACGATCTGGTCATCATCGTAGATAGTGCATTCCCCTTCAGAGCAGAGCCAAACATCTAAAGTGATAGGGTCGAAGGGTTTCTCACCCACGTAGGCCATATCTGGGCCCATTGGGATAATAGAGTTGCCCCTTATGTAAAGGGGGAGTACCTCCAACGGAGGTTGCACCCGGAGAGTGATTGGTCCCTTGTATTCCTTGGCGGTATAGTAGTCAAACCATGTACCTTCGGGTAGATACACTGTGCGTCTGTTGACTGGGGTGTGCACAGGAGCCACAAGGAAGGCATCGCCGAACATGTACTGGTCCTCCATGGAGTAGGTATTGGGGTCGTCCTGGAACTCTAGGACCATGGCCCTCATCATCGGCAGACCCGTCTTGGTGGCCTTGTATGCCTGAGAATAGATGTATGGCAGAAGCCGGTATCTCAACTTGGCATACTTGCGGAAGTTTTCAACAGCCTGATCGCCGAACGTCCAGGGCACTCTGCGGAACTCTGTCCCATGCAAACGGGTATGTGAAGTGAACATAGACATTTGTGACCAGCGAATCCACATTTCAGGAGTCAGATGCCCAACAGTAGCAGAAAAGCCGGCGTTGTCGCAGCTCCAGAAGGGAACACCTGAGAGCCCGATAGATAACCCAGCACGGATGTTGTTAAGCATATCCTCCCATTCACAGTTAGGGTCGCCGGACCAGCAGATTGGATAGCGCTGCATGCCAGCAGTACCAGAACGGGCATTGACGATTCCTCTATGTCCTGTACCCTCGGCAACTGC
This sequence comes from Dehalococcoidales bacterium, assembly GCA_035529875.1. GTDB lineage: Bacteria > Chloroflexota > Dehalococcoidia > Dehalococcoidales > DATKVW01 > DATKVW01. The sequence goes on from DATKVW010000213.1 coordinate 2,288, forward strand.
CTCAAAGGAAGCCTTCTGGTAGAGCAGTTGATACAGGTTGTGCATCTCCTGACCAGAGCGCCCGTTATGATAATAGGCATCTGCTGGGACGTCTTCCCCGAAATCAGACATGATTATAGAATCGCAGCCAGCCTTCATGTACTGGATTATCTTGCCTTTCCACCACTTTACCGTCTCTGGATTGGTGAAATCTGGCATCAAGCACGGACCGTAGAATAAACGGCTGTGTCTATCCCTCCAAGCATCATCTCTCTCTATCATAGCCAGGGAGTACTCTGAATCCCCCTTTTCCCCGGCAGTCTTTACACCAAGGTGTATTTCGTAGGGAGAACCATCCTCCCGAGTCAAGGCATACCCTTTCTCTCTTGCTTCCTTCTCCATCTCTGAACCAAGATTCAGCAAGGGAGCCACATACAGGCCGGTTTTGATACCTAGTTTGGCCAACTCCTCAGATATGTTCTTCGCCCACACTAATTGTTCCTCGGTCGTTGTTTTCTGTCTCCAGTTTAACAAGTTTGACAAGAAAGAGAAACGGTCCACCGGAATGTCCAGTTCCTTGAACTTCCTGGCAATAGCCATGACCTTATCCGTGGTCGGGGAACGCTCACCTGGATTGCATTCTATGCCGAAGGATTCCTTAGGTGGAAGTGCTGGCCAGCCTGTGATCCCCACGTAACGGGCCAACACATCTTTAATTGCAGGTCCATAAATGATAAAGATGTCCAGCCTGGGGTCGTCTACCATAATGGTAGAAGTCATTAGTGATTGGCTACCCATGCTGTACGTGACGCGGTGGGTGGTATTGACAAAGATGCCGTAGCCTCTTGTACTCATAAAGAAGGGGATGTTCTTGTACGATTCCTCGGTCCCAGCACCATAGGGATTAGCGTTCCACCCTTTAATCCTCTGCCCAAGCTTGTTGAGCCTAGTGAATTTTTCACCAAAGCCGTAGAATGCTTCTTCATGAAGGAGACTAAAAGTTTCATTAGACCGGCAGAACTTGCCATTCTGGCTAGTGAAGCCCACTGGCAGACCGCGGTAGTTATATTGACAATCTATGTCCCGCACATTCTCCTGTAGGACAACCTCCCCAGCCTTATCGTGTATAGTGTATTTCCAGGGGTTCCTCTGAGCTTCAAAACATACCGCACCAGTGTCGATGGAGACTGCATCAGGTGTTTCAGACACACCAAATACTGCAGCTGGCCACTCATCCTTAATAT
>DATKVW010000214.1:0-3709 GCA_035529875.1 Dehalococcoidales bacterium
TCACTCGTCCATCTTAGTTAACCTTAACTGTAAGTGTCAAGATTATTTGCTAGCAACCTACCCCCTTTATCCCCCTCCCTTACAAGGGAGGGGGAAATAATTTTAAAAGAGGGACTGGCGTCCCTCTTAAACACTCCACTAACTTAAACTTCTCCAAAAGAGAGGAAATTTTTAAAGGGATTTAAAGGGAGGGGGAAATAAATTTACGAAGAGGGGCTAACGCCCCTCTTAGACACCCCACTTTCTCAAAACAGATTCTAATTTCTAAGCTCTGAATTCAAATACTAAGGTTTTTGGTTTTGGTAATTAGTATTTTGAATTTGTTTAGAGTTTCGTGCTTAGAATTTTGGCTTTCACTGCGGGCTTCGCCCCGCTTAAGGAAATATCTTCCCCTTGATAAGGGGACAGATTACCAGAGGTAATAAGATTGATTTTGCTCCCAGCGCCCGATATACTTCTTCAGTAGAAGGTCAACTGTAGGTAAGGATAGATTTGAGTCAGCAGATAAACCCCTCCCCAAATTCTGCCACACCCTTTTACAAGATTAAGCTGGCACGGCGGCAGGTGCAGCTGGTCGCCTTGGTGGTCTCCATTCCGTTGTGCATTGCCTTAATCATCATTGGCAGATGGGATATTTTAATCGGCATTCTAGTTCTAGCCATTATCTCCTCCGTGTTTATCGGGCGTGCCTTCTGTAGCTGGGTATGCCCGTTGGGCACTATTTACGAACTGAGTCGCCTTGGCTTTTCCCATAAACTGCTCCGCCCCCTGTGTCGTATCGGTTGTCCCTTCTCGCTCATCATCGGGTTTATGAACCGCTTTAGCTTGTTAAAGGTGAGGATAGACGAGAAGAAATGCAACAGGTGTGGACTTTGCGATACCAGCTGTCCCGTGGGCTTGCCCGACCGGGGGATGGCGTATGAAAATTTTGCCACTAATCCCAGCCGGCGCTATGCCTGCATCCGTTGCCTTAATTGTGTTGCTTCCTGTCCTGCTGGTGCATTGACCTTCGGCTTGAGGAAACCCCGTTCCAGCTAGCCTGGCTATTAATCCCGAGGTTTATGAGATTATCTATTAACCTCACCCTCTTAGATATTGGTTTGGAACCTACCCCCTTTATCCCCCTCCCTTATAAAGGGAGGGGGATATAATTTTAAAAGAGGGACTGGCGTCCCTCTTAAACACCCCGCAGAGTTGCTCTTTGAAAGGGGTGAGGTAAATAGAAGAAGGGTTAATGCCTCTCTCTATAATCTCTCCCCAATCTCCTTTGATGATAGGAGCTTATTTAATCGGAGTGTCAAAGAGAGGCAAAGCCTCTCTTCCATAACTCACTCCCCCTTCCCCTTATCAAGGGGAAGGGGGACAAAGGGGGATGGGGTTGTAAACTTTTTCAGAAGTAAGTCCTGAATCTTAAGGTCTGGTTTTGGATTTTGGTAATTAGTATTTTGAATTTGTTTAGAGTTTCACTACAGGCTTCGCCCCTTTTAATCCTTCTCGAGACGACCTCCGATATAGAACTGGCACAGGTTGTTGAGACAGCATTGCTGACACAGGGGGCGTTTGCGGCAAGCATCCTTAGCCAGACGAACCAGCAGGGCGTGGTACTCATTAAATAGCCTGGTGTCAGTGGGTAGGTTATCCATAAACAGTGTCTGGTAAGCAGCATAGCTATTCTCTGAAATAAGACCGATGCGGCTAATGATGCGGCGGGTATAGGCATCAATAACGAAGATTGGCTTATGGGCAGCATATAGTATTATGGAATCGGCGGTCTCCTCCCCGATACCGTGGATGGAGAGAAGCTGCTGGCGGAGAAGGTCTATGTCATTGTTAAATAGCTTATCAAGGTCATCGTTATAGTTTTTGCCCAGCCAGTTAACCAATGATTTGAGCTTTAACGCTTTGGCATTGTAGTAACCGCAGGGGTGAATAAGGTCAGCAACCTCGTGCTGGGGGAGCTGGCGTAGTGCCACTGGTGATAAGGCATTGGCTGATTTTAGATTGGCTATAGCTTTGGCGACATTAGTCCAGGCGGCTGACTGGGTAAGGATGGCACCCACTATTACCTCAAATGGCTCCCGGGCTGGCCACCAGTGCTGGGTTCCGTAGTGAGTCATAAGCTGGTGATAGATATTTATCAGCATCCGGCTGGTTGACTGCTGGCTGGTTATCCATTGAGGCACTCTGGCATCGGTTGGCGAATCACCTCTCGGGATATAGGGTTTTATATCCACTACCGGTGTGCCGTCAATAGCATCCAGCCCCTCAACCTGTAGTATGTTACCCTGGCGCTCCAATAGTCTAACCGTAGTCATCCCTATGGGGTTCGGTCGGTGTGGCGACCGGGTGGCGAAAAGCCCCACCAGGGGCAGTTCCTGTTTACCCCTGACATGAACTTTAGTCCGTAATTGACTGGTAACCGCCTTGTGCATCCAGTAGAGGACTATAATGTGGGAAAACTCATCCAGTCTGTCCAGAGCTTCGGTCAGGCTGCTGTCAATCACAATCTCGGAAACCACCTTCTTGTAATCAAAGTCACGGTTAGGTAGCTCCTTAAGTCTATTTCTAACAAAGCCAATGGCTTTTAGGAACATACCGGGCGATTCTTTATTCATTTTCCGCCTGCGATTCAACACTATAATAGCATTTTATCTGAAGTAAACGAAAAGAGGCTGTTCGGTGAAAACAGCCTCTTTTTATTGCTCCGAAGTCCAGCTATTCTAGTGGAGTAAGGGTTAACAGCTTTTTGGCAATCTTGGGATACTTGGCTATGAACAGTAATTGGTCTTCGACGAGTGGCTTTTGTGAAGCTACATTGGCATATCTTGCCAACTCCAGTATCTCATTAACCTCTTCCCGACTAGAGAATTTTACTTTCATTTTCCCCATCACATGGCTGAAGCCCGATATTCCGCTATATTGCCCGGCGATAATCTCTCTTCCGGTTTCTACGAACCTAGGCTCACCCCTGCCCAGTTCTTTAAAGCTGTATAGCTCGTAGTTTTCCGGGTCTTTTAATACGCCATCAGCGTGTATGCCAGAGGCATGAGCGAAAGCATTGGCACCAACCCCCGGCTGGTTTATGGGAATGGGCACACCAAAAGCATAGCTGGCAAACCTGGCTGTCTTCCACGCCTTGGATAAATTTATTGCGCTTCCCATCTGGTATTTCTCAGAGAACCCTTTTGATTTAATCGCAGCCAGAATGACTGCTACCAGGTCAGCGTTTCCTGCCCTTTCCCCGATACCGTTAATGGTGGTGTTAATATAGGCATCCTGCCCGCCGTCTATGGCTCCTTTAGCTCCAGCAAGGGAATTCCCGACGGCCATACCCAGGTCACCATGGCAGTGAATCTCAATAGGTATGCCGACATTCTCTGCCAGTGACTTGCTGGTTTCGTAGATAGTAAAGGGGTTATCATAGCCCAGAGTGTCACAGTACCTGAATCTATCGGCTCCGTGTTCTTTAGCCGCAAGCCCGAACTTGATTAGAAAATTCAGGTCTGTCCTTGAGGCATCTTCAGCATTGACACCTATGGTTTCGGCGCCGTGAGCCTTAGCGGCATCAACCGCCTCGACCATATCGTTAATGATGTCGTCCCGGTTCTTTCTTCCCAGAAACTTGCCGTCAATCATCTGGTCTGATGTTGATATGGAGAGGTTGAGGTGTTTGATGTTAGGTACCAGCTTAAAGGTTTTCTCCACATCA
>DATKVW010000215.1:0-6276 GCA_035529875.1 Dehalococcoidales bacterium
ATGTACCCAATATCCCATATTGGACGGCAGTCATCTGCCTCGGGGTTTACACTGCCTCACGTGTTGCTGAGCACTTACGCGCCGGAATGCATTCCATCCCCTCTGACCAGTACCGAGCTGCTGCTTCCACAGGATTGTCTACATTTCAAGCATACCGCTATGTAATTATCCCCTACGGTATCAGAATCGTTATTCCGCCCCTGACGACAGAATTCCTGACTTGCTTTAAGAATTCTGCCCTAGCCATGACCATAGGGGTTATGGAAACTACGGGAATGGCTTATTTGATAGACTCTTATACCTGGCACGGATTGGAAACAACCTCAGGTGCCATGCTGGTTTACATCTTTACTACCACGGCTATTGTCCTCTTTATGGGATGGGTGGAAACAAAGATTTCAATACCAGGTATGCTGAGTAGAGTGAGGTAATATAATGGATTGGGCTGTAATTCCAAAAAACATATATTTCCTCCTCGGCGGTTTAGGTCTGACTTTTGAATTAGCCGCTATCTCAATAGTCGGGGGACTGCTAGTGGGCATAATAATGGGCTTAGGTCGTGTTTCTTCCCGAAGATGGATTTATTACCCGGCCTCCCTCTATGTAAATTTCTTTCGGAGTCTTCCCCTTATCCTGGTAATTTTCTGGTTCTATTTCCTGATGCCTTTTATCCTGGGAAGACCTCTGGGAGATTTTCTCTCAGCTGTTATTGCCTTTATTATCTTTGAATCCTCATACTTTGCCGAGATTGTGAGAGCTGGTATCGGCTCCATTCGTAAAGAACAGGTGTTTGCTGGCTATTCCACAGGTCTGAACTATTACAAAACAATGCGCCATATCGTTATTCCACAGGCTCTGCGAAATATGGTTCCCAGTCTGGTTACACAATGTGTTATAATATTTCAGGATACATCTCTGGCATATGTTATCGGACTTAAAGAGTTTCTGCGGCGCACCGCCCTTGTAGATGCTACTCAATTCAGGTCTATTGAACTATATAGCTTTGCCGCTATTGTCTATCTGGTCTTCTGCTTCGCTGGCTCGATGGCCAGCCGCCGACTGGAAAAGAGAAGAGGGCAGGGAAGGAGATGAGTAAACATGATTGAAATTAAGAATGTCAGCTTATGGTATGACGGGTTTCGAGCGCTCGCTACTATTACAGAGACGATAAAACAGAACCAAACAGTGGTTATTTGCGGTCCCAGCGGCTGTGGGAAAAGCTCATTACTCCGCTGCATAAATGGTCTGGAGAGGTTTCAAGAGGGAGAAATAATCGTTGATGGCAAATCCGTCCAAAGTCCCCAGACAAACATTAATCAACTCCGTGCCAGCATTGGTATGGTGTTCCAGCATTTTGAACTTTACCCCCATATGACCGCTCTGCGAAACCTGAGCCTGGCTCCAATGTTGGTGAGGAAGAAATCCAGAGAAGAGGCAGAAGACATTGCGTTAAAGTTATTAGAGAGAGTCGGTATTCGTGAACAGGCTAATAAATATCCAGGGGAGATGTCAGGGGGGCAACAGCAGAGAGTAGCGATTGCGAGAGCTCTGGCTATGGAGCCAAAGGTGATGTTGTTTGACGAACCCACCTCAGCCCTGGACCCCGAGATGATTAAGGAAGTCTTAGAAGTAATGATTAATCTGGCAAAGCAAGGAATGACTATGATCGTGGTCACCCACGAGATGGGGTTCGCTCGCGAGGTAGCCAACGAGATAATCTTCATGGATGAGGGGAAAATAGTTGAACGCGGTACCGATGAGAGCTTCTTTAAAAACCCAAAGAGCGAAAGGACGAAAGACTTCCTGAATAAGATACTCCCCGCTTAAGTCTGAGGATTCATCATCAATTCTTATGCTAAATCTGGCTGGATATAATAGAGCTATGGCTGAAAGCGAAACGTTAAAGCATAAAGAGAAAGTGGTTGGTATTCTGGGCGGAATGGGACCGGAAGCAACCGCCGACCTTTTCTTGAAAATAATCAAGGCTACCCCTGCCCAGAAAGACCAGGACCACTTGAGGATTATCATTGATAACAACCCCAAGATACCAAACCGCACGCAGGCAATATTGGGAAAAGGTGAAAGCCCATTAAAGCAATTACAAGAAACGCTTAGTAATCTGGAGAAAGCTGGAGCGGAAATAATCGCCATCCCATGCAATACAGCGCATCACTATTACCGCGAGCTACAAGAAAGTACTAAAACAACTATAATCAACATGATTTCAGAAACGGCAGTATATATCCACCGTAATTTCCCTGATATAAAGAAAATAGGTTTATTAGCTACTACCGGGGTAATAACGATAGGGATGTATCATAAGGCAATGACCACGGTGGAAGTAATAACACCGGATGAAGATACCCAAGAAACAGTAATGAATGCCATTTTTGGGGAGCAAGGGATTAAAACGGGTCATACCCAGGGAAAGCCACGACGCGATATACTGGCAGTAGCTAATACATTAATCAACAAAGGGGCAGAGGCTATTATGGCAGGCTGCACCGAAGTTTCTCTGGTGCTGAGCCAGAACGATTTACCTGTTCCATTAATAGACCCGTTGCAAATTTTAGCTGAGGCTGTAATTAGAGAAGCCAGATAACCTAAGCAGCCAAAGATATCCTGCCAGCTATTACCAATTGTAATCGCACTTTTTTCTTGACGACAGCATATTACAGTGGTAACCTTTGATAAATGAATAAAGGCAAAGGTAAGCCAAAGCAAACCCCAAATGAGAGCCACCGGGTAACTACCAGCGGTGACATTGAAGTTTCCACCTATCTGGAGATTGCTAAAGAGATAGGTGGTGAGCAGCCTACTGCTGCCAAGGAAGCTATCCCCGAAGTTGAGCGTGAAGCGATAGTTGTCATTGACTTTGGCTCGCAATATAGCCGGTTAATCGCCCGAAGAGTCCGTGAGTGCCAGGTATACTGCGAGCTGGTACCTTATGATACCCCCTGGGAAAAGATAGCCTCCCTGAATCCCAAGGGGTTTATCCTTTCCGGAGGGCCAGCCAACGTCTATGAACCTGGTGCTCCTCTAGCTCCAGCCTATATTTACGAAAGCCATTTACCGGTGTTGGGCATTTGCTACGGCATGCAGGTTCTCACCAAGCAGCTAGGTGGACGAATTGTCCCAGGAACGAAGCAGGAATACGGGCACGCCATTCTTCACCTGAGCAATGTGGATACACCTTTATTTGTTGACTTATCTCCCTCGTCCCCGGTATGGATGAGCCACATTGATAAGATTGAGGAAATGCCCCCCGGTTTCAGTGCCTTAGCCTATACTGAAAATTCGCCGGTTGCTGTTATGGGTAATAATAGCGGAATATTCGGTCTTCAGTTCCACCCTGAGGTAGCCCACACCCCTGAGGGCAAGACCATTATAAGGAACTTTGTCTATCGGATATGTGGCTGCCAGGGAAACTGGACAATAGGCAGCTTCATCAATGACAGCCTGGCCCAGATTAAACAGCAGGTTGGTAATGGTAAGGTCATCAGTGCCCTCTCCGGAGGAGTCGATTCTTCGGTAGTGGCTACCCTTATCCACCGGGCTATTGGTGACCAGCTCACCTGTATCTTTGTCAATCATGGACTGCTCCGCCGCGAAGAGGAAGAGAGAACTTGCAAAGTTTTTCGACTTAATCTAGGTATGAACATCATCTATGTTGATGCCAGTGAAAGGTTCCTCAACCACTTACAGGGGGTAACTGACCCGGAAATAAAACGCAAGATTATCGGGAAGGAATTTATCCGGGTATTTGAAGAGGAAGCTAACAAGATAGGCAAGGTTGATTTTCTGGCTCAGGGGACCCTCTACCCTGATGTCATTGAGAGTGCCTTATCCGGTAGTGCCTCAGCTAAAATAAAGTCCCATCACAATGTTGGCGGTTTGCCGGCTAAGATGACCCTACAACTGCTGGAACCACTGCGTTACCTGTTTAAGGACGAGGTGCGCCAGGTAGGGCTGGAACTGGGTCTCCCTGAGGAGATGGTGTGGCGACAACCCTTCCCCGGTCCCGGTTTAGCCATTCGCATTATTGGCGAGGTAACCAAAGAGAAGCTGGAGATACTGCGGGGTGCTGACTGGATTGTAATGAACGAAATTAAAGAGGCAAAGCTCTATCGCCAGTTATGGCAATCCTTCGCCGTACTAACCGATGTCAAATCGGTGGGGGTAATGGGAGACTCCAGAACCTATGGCTACCTGGTGGCTGTCCGTGCCGTAACCAGTTACGATGCCATGACTGCCGACTGGGCACGCCTCCCCTACGACCTGCTGGCACAGATTTCTAATCGCATCGTCAACGAAGTCCCCGGCGTCAACCGCGTCGTTTATGATATTACCTCCAAACCCCCCTCAACTATAGAGTGGGAGTAAAAATAAAATCTTAAAATGCGTAAGACACTGATTATTATAGGTGCTTTACTCCTAACAGCCTTTACCATTCTTGGGGCATGCGCCCCGGCACCGACGCCAACACCATCACCAGCTCCTGCTCCAGCGCCAGCTCCAGCGCCAGCTCCAGCGCCAGCTCCAACACCAGAGTCTACACCAGCACCAGCACCAACTCCTACACCTACACCGGCAAAGTTTGAGGTGACGGCTCCAGAAATTGCGCCACAGGAGGCATTGGCTGGAGAAACAGTTAGCATTACAGCAGAAGTTAAGAACATCGGTGGTAGCGAAGGCACCTACACTGCTGCCTTAACTGAAGATGGAGCCGTCGTAGAGACAAAGGAAATCACATTAGCACCAGGGGCATCAAAAATGATAACCTTCTCGTTGGTAAAAGATACCGCCGGCACTTACGAAATCGGTATTGGGAAGCTGAGTTCAAGTCTCGTAGTTAAGCCTCCCCCAGTTTATGTTGAGGTGGAGCTTGAGGTAGACTCTACTAATCCCGAGGGGGTGAAATTTATTGCTCTAGGAGCTGGCTCGTATGAAGTGACCATTATCGGCGGAGCCACTTGTCATTTGCCTCAAACAGACCCAAATTGGCCCGAGTATGGTGGCTGGCGAACCAGCATTATCCTATATATAAACAAACCGGTGGAGTGGGGTGGTCCTCTGGTGGGTGACCCCCAATGGGGTGTAGAGCCGATAAACTTCGACGAGGCACTGGGCTCACCCGACTTTTACCCCACTATTGAGCAGGCAGAGGCAGTTGGACAAGGCGCAAGTGTAACAGTTGACTTGAATAAGAACGATTACATCATTGCCCTAGAGCACGACCACTTAGACTATTACCTTGATAATAGCGGAACAATAACACTCTGCATTACCGGCTACTATCAGGAGTAGGATACGGAGGTAAACCCTGAAGATACTGGTTGTTGGCGGTGGGGCTAGGGAGCATACCTTAGTCTGGAAGCTGGCTCAAAGCCCCAAAGTTGAAGATATATTTGTCGCTCCGGGCAATGCCGGTACGGCTCTAATCGCCCATAACCTGAATATTAACCCCAGCGATACAGAGTCGCTGGCGAAAACCGCCAAAGAAAAGCATGTTGAACTTGTCGTTGTCGGTCCGGAAGCACCACTGGCTGACGGTATTGTTGACCACTTCCAAGGTCTAGGTATTCCTATCTTCGGTTCAACCAGGGCAGCTGCCCAGATAGAGTCAAGCAAGGTATTCGCCAAGGAATTGATGCAAAAATATAGTATCCCCTGTGCTAAAAGCAAAAGTTTCACCGAATATTCTCAAGCCAAAGAATACGTACAGCAGCAGACACCTCCCATCGTGGTTAAGGCTGACGGGCTGGCGGCGGGCAAAGGGGTAACCGTAGCCAGCTCAATCCCTGAGGCTTTAGATGCCCTTGCCAACATTATGGAGACCAGAGCCTTTGGCGCCGCCGGCGATAAGGTTATCATTGAAGAGCGCCTCTATGGTAAGGAGATGAGTGCTTTCGCTTTTACCGATGGCAATACTGTTGTCCCCATGGTCGCCGCCTGCGACTATAAGCCAGCATTTGACGGCGACCAGGGTCCCAATACCGGCGGTATGGGCAGCTACAGCCCCCCGTTTTTCTACAGCCCCTCGCTGGATAGAACAGTAACGGAAACTATCATGGAGCCGGCAGTAAGGGCTATGGCTCAAGAGAAGAGACCTTACCAAGGTGTTCTTTACGGTGGATTAATGATTACCAATAACGGACCAAAGGCGCTGGAATTTAATGCCCGGTTCGGCGACCCGGAGAGCCAGGTTACTCTGCCCCGCCTAAAGACCGACCTGGTGGATATTTTCCTGTCGGTGATAAATGGTAAACTTAACCG
>DATKVW010000216.1:0-10920 GCA_035529875.1 Dehalococcoidales bacterium
TAGGCTAGAAGGTGATTTTTCTGCCATCCTTAGACTCCTGATGGCAAGAACGATACTGCCCACCGCCCCAACCAAGAATCCAAGCGGGCAGACAAAGACGCCCATGATGAAGAAAAAGGGTTCGTCTCCCCCATTCCAGAAATCGGCACCGAAAAAGTAAATGAATAACCCATAAATGGCATTATGCAATACGATACTGATGATAAGTCCGGCGGCAGAAGCCCCGGTCAGTAATAAGAACTTCTTCCGCAGTCCGCTCACCTTCTCCTTCACCGTTAAGAATATCAATGCTCCACCTAATAAACAGAAGACAGTGCCAGAAATGATGATAAACAGGAAACCTATAATCAATTCTCTCGCTGCCGGAATCACAAACACACAGGCGATTACTATAAAAACCCCGACCAGTGCCCAAAATATCGCCTGGCTTAACTTTCGTTCCACTGTCTATCACCTCAAAATAATGCGGGTACTTGGTATCGCTACCAACACAGCAGCACCGATGAACACCCAGCCCGTCCATATTGGCAACCAGGTAGCCAGCAGCAGACCCAACCCTACCCCGAAGAGAAACCTGGCGCCAATGTGCAGAAAGAAATATGGATTCGGAACCTGCCTGAACTTCTCCACCTTATCACTGAACCAGCCCATAACTCACCTCCTTAAGGATTTGCGCCCAGCATGCTTTGCATGACAAGGAGAGCGACACCAGCACAAATTACCACAATACCAACCCCCAGTAAAATATACAGGATACGAAGCCGTTGCTTGTTCATTGGCTAGCCCTTCACTTTCTTAGATTTATCCCTAGGCCTGTCGTAAACAGTCTTGCTGAGCTTCTTAATGGCTCTGCCCGACTTAAACCGATTCAGATTAACAAAGCCTTTAGTCCTGTTCACGGCTACCCCCCATACTCTACACAAAAGATATTTATTATTATCCTTTCTTCCTGCTAAAAGCGAAGATATATATTATCGGTAGTATACCCAGCGAATTTATTATGAAAAGCGCTATGAACCAGCCGAGGTGGGCATTTCTACCTGCCCGCCACAGGGCTACACCCTTCCACGCCATTGACCATACCACAACTAAAGACGTTACTAGCCACAATACGGCTAAATTTGGGAAAAATGGACATACCCAACCTGTTAACATTTTTCGCCTCCTTGTTTATATTTTCTACTACAACTGGAGTAGATACACCCCTTTACTTACCAGCTACTTTTCATCCTCATGCTTCTTGCTATCACCTTCCGGCAGTTTCTCCATAGAAACCCCGCCGGTAAGCTGCAATTTGTCCTCAAACCGAGCAAGCTTTCTACTCGCCTCGTCATACTTATTGGCAGCATGGCGGATATGTCCCCCCAGCTTATCAAAGTCATCCTCAAAACTATTAAGGTCACCTTGCAGACGTCTTACATAGCTAAGGATTTCACCAGCGGCTTTTTCAAATTGCAGTCCCCTTAACCCCTGCACAATAACCTGCAGGTAGGCATAAAAGCTGTTTGGCGATACCGGCACCACCCTCCGGTCAAGAGAGTAAGATAATATGTCGTCTTCTCCCGAGCCTCGAATTATCGTCTCGTAATAGATGTTTTCTGCAGGAATATACATAAGGGCAAAGTCAAACGTGTTTTCATCAGGCAGTATATATTTGGTTACCTCATCAATATGCTTTTTAAGACTGCGGGTAAACTGCCTTCGCAGGTTTTTTTGTTCTTCTTCGGATTCAGCCTTAGTTATTTGTTCAAAGTCACTGGTGGGGAATTTAGAATCAATGGGGACCAAATTTTTACCAACCCGCACTACTGCATCTACAATCTGTCCATCTTTAAACCTGTATTGCCGGGAGTAAGAATCCGCCGGTAGAATATCAGCCAGCAGTCTTTCCAGCAGAAGCTCACCAAAACCGCCTCTAAACTTTGGCGCCCGCAGGAGCTCCTGCAAGCTGGAGACATTCTTACCGACCTCCTGAATATCCCTCGCTCTCTGAGTCAGCTCGCCCAACCGTTCCCGAACATCACCGAAGACCGCAATACTCCCTTCCACCTTTTCCCCCACTATCCTGGATAAAGCGTCGCCCTGCTCTTTCAACCTCTGCCGCCCGCGGAGCCTGTCCCAGAGAAAGAAACCAATCAGAATTACCAGAAGAGCTATGATTACAATTTCCGTCATTAGCTAAATTCGCCTTAACAAGTTTTCCATCAATAGATAACTAAATTTACTACTTGCTTAATCATAAGCCAAGCGAGTCTTTTCATCGGCTAATGTCGGTTGAATAATCTCTCGCCACTTCGGCGAATCCCAAGTCTTCAGCTTCATATGCGTATTATAATACTTCTGAGGGATTGGATGCGTTCCAATAACAACATCTATTCCATACTTTTCCCCGATGAAATTGCGGAAATAGTTTATATATGGACACGGCGGATACCCAACAACCAATCCGGTGGCAAGGTGGATAACCTGTGCTCCATTCTTCTTCATTTCCTCTGGAGTGTATTCAACATTTCCTCCAGGGTGACCACAGCAGCTAGTGAACCCAACGAGCTCTACTTCCTTCCCCTCATAAATACTGAACGCTCCCTCCCGGTTGCGGAGAGCCCTCAGGCATTTACCTCCAGCACAGGCACGGTAGCGGTCACAGATGATGATTCCAATTTTGGTTTTATCGTTCACCCTATTCCTCCTGTTAAACCAAACCACAGCTAAAAATCCCTCAGGCAAACCTTAAATCCACCCGTTTGCTGTACTGATTGGGATTATAACATCTATAACAACGACTATAAAGTGAGCATAATAGTCCGAGATTTATCAAGAGGTTGATAAAAACGGTAAAGACAATTATCATCTTCATAAGCAACAGAAGCCATTATAAACAGGGGGATATGATTATTGCTGTTACCTTCAAGGCTTAGAGACAGGCTGTTTTATGGTTGGGTGGTGATAATAGCTTTATTTATCATCCAACTCATTCTATGTGGAGTGTTCTCTTCTTTCGGTCTATTCTTTAAATCCATAGAGGGCGAGTTTAATCTGACTCGAACCGCTACCTCAGCAATCACATCGACTAGTCTGATGCTTGGCGGCATATTTGCCCTTCTGGGCGGCTGGCTTCTGGACAAATATAGCCCGAGACTGGTACTCTCGTTAATGGGTCTATTTACCGGATTAAGCCTGGTATTGACCAGCCAGACCAGCTCCTTATGGCAGTTATTCATAACCTACAGCCTGTTAGTAGCCATGGGTACCGGTGCCATGTATGTAGTACCAACCTCAACCATCACGAGATGGTTTGATAAGAAACGAGGAACAGCGCTGGGTATTGCCGGCGCTGGATTCGGTTCGGGAATCCTTATAACGGTACCATTCGCCACTTATCTTATCGTTACTTTCGACTGGCGCATCGCATATATGGTGATAGGGATAGTTGCCTGGCTGGTCGTGATTCCTCTGTCCCAACTATTGAAAAGCAGCCCGTATGAAATTGGTGCACTACCTGACGGCAGAAAAGTGTTATCACCGGATACCAATATAGAAGAAATCAGTAACCAGACAGATACTCTCACTCTACGGCAAATATTAAGAACCAAGAGTTACTGGCTTTGTTTTTTCATCTGGGCATTCTTTGCTTTCGCGCTACTATCGGTATTAACCCACTTCGTGCCCCACACTACAGATATGGGCTTCTCCGCTGCAGAATCAGCAACACTCCTTAGCCTGCTAGGGGGAACTTCTATTGTCGGTCGAGTGCTGGTTGGTTTTACCGCTGACAGGATAGGCAGAAAATTAAGTACCATTATCTGCTTTCTGCTTATGGCGGGAGCTATGATATTTCTGGTCTGGGCAAGGGATTTATGGATGTTATATCTGTTTGCCCTGATTTTTGGTTTTGCCTACGGAGGTATGCTTCCGGGGGCATCAGCACTGATCGGTGATATTTTCGGTCTGCTTAATGTCGGGACAATATTTGGTACATTGGAAATAGGCTTTGGAACCGGGGCAGCTCTAGGACCAATTGTCAGTGGATATATCTTTGATGTTACCCACAGCTACTCCCTGGCTTTTTTCATCGCAGCCGCATTGCTATTATTAGCTGCATTGTTCACGGGTTTGATCAGGCAGGAAACAAATAGAAACAGCACAATTAGCTGAGATGTTTTCCCGGGTGTGTTAAAAACCGAACATCTCGGCGGCGAGCTCAGCAAGCCTCATCACATAGCCGGGGATAATGCCGAGGAGCAGGACGCCAAGGCAGGAGAGAGCTAACGCCACCCTTAATGCTCCCGAAGAGGGCACTTTTGACTCGGATGCTGGCTTACCCAGCCACATTACCTTGACCACCCGCAGATAGTAGTAGGCGGATATCACGCTGTTGATTACGGCAATAACCACCAGCCATAACAAGCCGTGCTGGGCAGCGCCACTAAAGATATAGAACTTAGCCATAAAGCCAGCGGCGGGCGGCAGACCGATAAGAGAAATAAGACACAGTGTCAGACCTAGAGCCAGCAGCGGTGCTCTCTTACCCATACCGGAGTAATCATCAATAAGGTCGCTATCCAGCTTGTTGGATATAGCAATAATAGCGATAAAAGCGCCCAAGTTGGTCAGGGCATAGCTGACCAGGAAGAAGAGGAGACCGCTTTGGCCCAGGGCATCGGTGCCAACCGCAAATCCCATAGTGGCTAACCCCACCATGAGATAGCCTGCCTGAGCGATAGCGGAGTAACCAAGCATACGCTTAATATTTATTTGGGGAATAGCCACCACATTGCCCAGCGTCATACCGATAGCCGCCAGTACGGCGAAGATTAGCCCCCATTCCAGGCTCAGCCAGTGGGGAAGCCCAAAGATTGAGTGGAAGACACGCAGGATGATGGCAAAACCGGCTGCCTCTTCCGCCACCAGATAGGCGGTCACCGGTGTTGGCGCTCCCTCATAAACATCGGGCACCCACATCTGGAAGGGAACGGCGGCAATCTTAAAACCGAAGCCGGCTATCAGCAGGACTATGCCCAGAATAAGAGCCGGGTTGGCAAGAACCCCACCCGGAGGCATTGACTGAATAACCTGAGCAATCTCCCCAAGCTGCGTTTTCCCGGTAAAGCCAAAGACCAGCGCCATCCCGTAAAGCAATACTGCTGAGGCTACTGCTCCCAGCAGCAGGAATTTCAGTGAAGCTTCGCTTGATTTGGAGTCCTTGAGGAAACCCACCAGAATATAGAAGGAGATACCGGTTAGTTCCAGGGCGATAAATATAGAGATTAACTCGGCGGTAGCTGCCATCAGCATCATGCCCAGAGTGGATAACAGCACCAGAGCGTGATATTCACCCTGAAAGCGGGCAAACTTGGACACATAATCAACCGAAGTAAGAATAATCAGGGCAGCAATGCCCAGAAATAACAGCTTGAAGAACAGGGCAAAGTTGTCCACCACCAGCATATTGTTGAAGATAGCCTGAGCGCTGCCCCCCCACAGAGCTATGGTGAAACCAGCGGACACTGCCAGGCCAACCAGGCTAACTATTACCAGCAGCCCCTTCCGCTGGACAAAGAGGTCAAGCAAAATTACTCCTATGGCAAAGGCAACCAGGGTTAGCTCAGGCGTAAATAGTTCCAGATTCAACACTTGCTCCTTTATCCACCTAGTAAACTCATTATGGGCGAAATGCCCAGCTTAATAACATCGGTTAGAACTGCGGGATAGATACCGACCAGCATAATTACTGCCACCAAGACAAACATATATACCTTTTCCAGATTATCGGCATCTACCACGCCGTTGAATTTCTCCAGGACAGGACCGTAGAATACCCGCTGTAACATCCATAGAATATAGCCGGCGGTGATGACAATGCCCAGCACCGCCAGGATGGTATAAACCTGAATTCCAGGAACAACAGTGCTGGAAAAACTGCCCACGAAAACCAGAAACTCAGCGGCAAATCCGCTGGTAGTAGGTAACCCCAGAGCACCCAGCCCGGCTACAGAAAAGACAACAGCGATAATTGGTATCTGCCGTGCCAAGCCACCGAGCTGTCTCAGGTCACGCTCCCCAGCATTGTGCATAACCAGTCCGGCGACGGCGAACAGGAGCCCGGTAATAACGCCGTGACTGAACATCTGCAGAGTCGCCCCGACCAGGCTCACCTCACCCAGGACAAAGATGCCCAGAAGCACATAGCCCATATGGCTGATGCTGCTATATGCAATCAGCCTCTTCAGGTCGGTTTGCCTTAAGGTTACCGCTGCCCCGTAGAGGACACTGACCACAGCAAATGCTACTAAAATGGTGGCATAGTCGCGGGCAACCTGGGGAAACAGGCTCACGCACAGGCGAATCATCCCGTAGCCACCCATCTTGATTAGCGCCCCGGCCAGCACCACACTCCCCGCAGTGGGGGCATCGGTATGGGCGTCAGGCAGCCAGGTATGTAGCGGAACGACAGGCAGCTTAACAGCAAAGCCGATGAACAGCAGGAAGAAGATAATAGCCGGACGCATAATTGACTGAACCATGCCCAGCCCGCCACGAGCTATCTCCACCATACTGAGGCTGCCGGTAGTGAAGTAGAGGCTGAGAATGCCCGTCAGCATCAGAGCACTACCGAACAAAGTGTAAATTACGTACTTCATCGCTGAGTATTCCTTCCTCCCCGTCCCCCAGATAGAGATTAAGAAATACATGGGAATAACCTCTATCTCCCAGAAGAGGAAGAACAGCAGGAGGTCAAGGGAACAAAACACCCCCAGAATACTCGTTTCCAGCAGCAGCAGCCAGGCGAAATACTCCCTGGGTCGGAGGTTAATCTTCCACGAAATGAGAACGACTAAAAAGCCCAATAAAGCCATCAACACTACCAGGGGCAGGCTCAAGCCATCGACACCAACGTGGTAATGGGCATTAATGGCTGGAATCCACGATAGCTTCTCTTCGAACTGAATTAGTCCTGCCGCCCCTGCCGACCGGTCAAACTGGCAAAAGAGGAGGATGGACAGAGCCATCGGAATGAAGGTGAAAATGGCTGCCAGACGCTTGATGTACTGGTCACGAAGGTTCGGCAGGAAGGCGATTAGAATCGCCCCCACCAGCGGCAGGAAGATTATAGTTGTTAGATAATTAAAGCCCAACTAACTTCGCTCCTATCGTATTCCATATCAACCTCTCCCCCTTAATCCCCCTCTCCTTCAAAGGAGAGGGGGAGGATGTTTTTTTGAGAGGGGCTCCGCCCCTTCAAACTTCCCCTGTAAGCGACCTCCTTTTAATATTCATCCAACTAAATACACACAAAGAACAATAGCCAGAATACCGATGCCAATAAACAGCCCGTAGAGCTGTAGTTGTCCCGTTTGTACTCTGCGGATAGCTCTGCCCCCGGCTATGGTAGCGTTAGCGATGCCGTTTACGGCACCATCAACGCCGTTATTATCAAACTGCTGTAAGCCAGCGAAAAATCCGTTAATCAACGCCTTACCCACAAAAAGCCTTTCATAGAGCTCGTCAAACCAGTATTTCCGGTAGAAAAGGGTATACAAAGGAGAAAATAACCTGCCTAGTGACTCGGCAGAGAGCCACTTAGCACTATACATAGCATAAGCTAATAAGATACCTAAGCCAGCCAGTATCAGTGATATCCAGGGCAAGGGATGAGCCAGGATACCAAAGAAACCCCGGGCAAAGCTCTGTGTCTCGCCGTGACCGAAAAGCTGGCTGAAACCCCCGGTAACATTCCAGAAACCAGAGACAACCGCCAGAATTGCCAGGATAACCATTGGCACCACCATTACCGATGCCGATTCGTGAGGCTTACCCTCACCGCGATAGTCCCCACCGAAGGTGAGAAAGACCACCCGGAACATGTAAAAGGCGGTCATAAACACCGTGAGCATTGCCAGCACAAACAGGACAGGCTGAGCTCCCAGCGAACTGGCCAGAATCTCATCCTTGCTCCAGAAGCCTGACAACGGCCAGATACCGGCAATACTCAGCGAGGCGATAACAAAGGTAGCATAAGTCCAGGGCATTACCTTGCGCAGTCCGCCCATCTGATGCATATCAAATGTCCCGGTAGCATGATTAACACTGCCGGCACCGAGAAAGAGCAATGCCTTGAAGAAGGCATGGTTAAACAGGTGGAAGATGCCAATAGCCACACCACCGGTTGCCAAGCCCAGCATCATATAGCCGAGCTGGCTGATGGTAGAATAAGCCAGCACCCGCTTAATATCGGTCATTACCAATCCCATGCTTGCGGCAAAGATAGCGGTAAAACCACCGATAATAGCTACCGTAGTTACTGCCTCTACCGAGTGGGCAAACAGGGGATAGGTGCGAGCCACCAGAAAGACGCCAGCCGCTACCATAGTCGCCGCATGAATCAAGGCGCTGACCGGGGTCGGACCCTCCATAGCATCCGGCAGCCAGACATGGAGTGGGAACTGGGCTGATTTACCCACTGCTCCGGAAAAGATGCCGATGGCTGCCCAGGTAAGCACCGCGCCCCCCAGAGTTCCGGCTATTGCCAGACTATGAAGCTCAGCAATATCAAAGGTGCCCGCATTGAAGTACAGAGATAGAATAGCCGCTAAGAAACCAAAGTCACCGAGACGGGTCACCACAAATGCCTTGGTTGCTGCATTGCGTGCCGCCGGTTTATGAAACCAGAAGCCAATAAGCAGATAGGAACATAAGCCAACCAGCTCCCAGAAGACATACAGGAAAAGCAGATTGTCAGCCAGAACCAGACCCAGCATTGACCCGGTAAACAGGGACATAAAGGCAAAGTAGCGGTGGTAGCCCGGGTCGCCATGCATATAGCCCTGGGAGTAAACCTGCACCATCAGGCTGACCACGGTAACAACGATGAGCATTACCGCCGTCAGAGAGTCCATAATCAACCCCAGGTGAATGGTGACCCCACCCTCAATAATTACCCAGCTTATATCGGGTATGGGTAATTCGTGGTTAGGGGCAGCCAGCACTTCCAGTAATGCCCAGACGGAGAGGATTAGCGAGCCACAGATAGAAGCAATGGTAATATAGCCACTTAGCTTGGGACTGTGGCTCAAGAATGGTCTAATAAATAACGATGTTATGACAAAGGAAAGAAGCGGCAGCAGCAAAATAAGCCAGATTAACTGATGTGGCATTATCGTTTCCTTAACACCTCTTTCATCACATACTCTTTATCTTTAGGCACAGCCAGCATTAACACGATTGGCACCCTTTAACCTCCACCCATTTACCAACCCCTCACCCTTTATCTCTCTTCTACCTTACCCCCTATATCCCCCTCTCCTAAACAGGAAATGGGGAGTTGGTTATGTAAGAGAGGCTTCGCCTCTCTTTGACTCTCCTTTAGTATTTTCTCCTTCACTTACCCCCACAAGTAGCCCAGGCTACCATTTCATCAGGTTAATTTGAGTCGCATCCACCGTTTCCCGGCTGCGGTATATGGCAATAATTATGGCTAAGCCAACGGCAACCTCAGCCGCCGCTACCACCATAACGAAAATGGCAAAAACCTGCCCGGTGAGCAGTAACGGCACAATATACCGGGAGAAGGCAACCATGGCAATGTTGACAGCATTAAGCATCAGCTCAATAGACATCAGGATAACTATAGCGTTGCGTTTAGCCAGTGCCCCGTATAGTCCGATAGAGAACAGGACTGCCGACAATATAAGGTAATGCTCTAAACCTATAGACACTTGCTTACTTCTCCCTGACCAAAATGATGGCTCCTAAAATGGCGGCTAGCAGCAGCACCGAAGCAATCTCCAGCGGTAATATAAAACCACCCTCACCGAAGAGCTTAACCGCCAGGGCAGAGGTAGTCGGCTCCTGCGGAGCGATGCCAGCTATCTGCCACGGGGTATTAATCACGGCAAAACCCACCACACCGAAAAACAAAATAGCTACCAAAAGAGCGGGAATGTAAAGCTTATTGGCAAGGCTACCTCGCTGGACCTCTCTGGTCAACATAATTGCCAAGATAATCACTACCCCAATGGCACCGACATAAATCAAAACCTGCACCGCCGCCAGAAAGTCGGCACTGAGGGTGACATAGATTCCAGCCACAGCTATAAAACAAGCCACCAGGCACAGTGCCGCCCGGAAAACATTAGGTAGCAGAACCACCGCCAGAGCGGTTACTACACCTATTACAGCTAAAAGCCAAAAGGCAATCTCAAGTCCCATCTTTTCTTCACCTTATCCAGGTATTCACCCCGGTTGACCAGCAAGGTCTGCTTGGGCAGGGTCTCCTCAACCTTAGGTCGGGCATAACCGCTGGGTCGTCTCTTATCGGGCAACAGCAAGTCTTCCTTCTCCAGCACCAGTTCCCGCCATCGGTAGGTAGCCCGCTCATAATCATAGCCCATATAAAGTGCCTCATAGGGGCAGGACTCAACACACAAGCCACAGAAGATGCACTTCCTGGTGTCCACCTCAAACTTCTCTGCTTCGTAAGCCAGGTCACATCTCATACATCGCTTTGCCTCATCCACCGCTAATTCCTCACTCAACTCCAGTTCCACCCCGGCAAAGCTGCCCAGCCGCTGGTCAAGGGGAAGGGTGGGGAACTCAACCCGCCAGCCTTCTCTGGGTCCGCCAACCCGGGGGGCTATCTCCTCGGTCGGTGCCAGCGTTTCCTCAATATCGCCACTGCCACCCAGGTATTTGTCTATGGAGGTTGCCACCTGCCTGCCCGCAGCAATTGCCTGAATGACCGTAGCCGCCCCGGTTACAGCATCACCACCGGCAAAAATACCCTCTTTGCTCGTGGCCAGAGTATCACGGTCAACCTGAAGGGTGTTGCCCCGACCGGTGGGTAACTCAAAAGAGGCAGGAACATCGGGACGCTGACCAATGGCAGCAATAATGGTATCAAAGTCCATGGTAAACTCACTG
>DATKVW010000217.1:0-2132 GCA_035529875.1 Dehalococcoidales bacterium
CGGTTTGCCAACATTCCCGGTGAGCATAGCCAGATTGGCGGTAGCTATTACATTATCCGTGCCGTGGGAACTCTGAGTGATTCCCATAGCATAGAGGATAGCAGAAGGCTTATTGGTAGCATATACTCTGGCAGCCTCTGCTATCTTTGCCCTGGGCACCCCGGTAATCTGCTCCACAATATCCAGGTCAAAGTTTTTCAGTGACTGTTCAAAGGCATCAAAGTTTTCGCACCGCTCCTCAATAAAGGCAGAATCAAGCAAGCCTTCATCTACTATCACCCGCATCATCCCCATCAGCAGGGCAACATCAGTGCCGGGACGGTGAGACAACCACAAATCAGCATAACGAACCAGCTCAATCTCCCGGGGATTAGCCACGATGAGCTTGGTCCCCCGGCGCACCGCTTTCTTCACCTCAAAGCCAATCACCGGATGGGTTTCCGTGGTATTGCTACCGATAGACAGAATACAGCCGGCATCAACAATGTCACTGATGGAGTTGGTCATAGCGCCGCTACCAAAGGTCTGGGCCAGACCGGCTACAGTGGGGGCATGGCACAGGCGGGCACAGTGGTCAACATTGTTAGTACCCAATGCTACCCGAGCCAGTTTTTGAATAACATAGTTCTCTTCATTGGTACACTTGGCGGAGGAGATTACCGCGACCTCATCGCTTCGGTAGCTGGCTAGTTTACTGGCAACAAGGTCTAATGCTTCATCCCAGGTCGCCTCGGTAAGCTTCCCGTTCCGACGAATAAGAGGAGTGGTCAAACGCTCGGGATGATGAATAAACTCACTGATGCCAAAACGACCTTTCACACAAAGTCTGCCGTCGTTGGCAGTGTTCTCCCTGCTGCCGCGAACAGTTATCACCCGTTCATTGCGAATACCCAGATAAATCCCACAGCCAACGCCACAGTAGGGACAGACGGTCTCCACTTCCCGCGTCGGCTGCCGGGCAGCCTTGGGTGTCAGAGCACCGGTGGGACAATGGATAACACACTCACCGCAGGACTTACAAATTGATTCCAGTAGCGGCTTATCGTCAAAGGTGGAGACTTTGGTATCATAGCCACGGTAAGCCAGGTCAATGGCTTCCACGCCGGTTATCTCATTACAGGTGCGCACACACCTGCCGCAGAGGATGCAATCATTGGGGTCAAAATCAAAGAAGGGATTACTGGTGTCAACCGGAAGCGACCTGGTTGTTTTGCGAAAGCGCAGTTTGGTAATACCGAGATAGTCAACAACCTTCTGTAACTCACATTGCCCATTTTGGGGACAACCCACACAACGACTGGTCAGGGGAAAGGCACGCATACATACATCTAAAGGCTTACATCGTGGTTTACTGTAACAGGTCAGACATTCGGCGGGGTGGTCAGCAACCAGCAACTCCAGAGTAGTGCGACGCACCCTGTTAACTGCTGACGTGTCAGTATGGACTACCATTCCATCGGTGGCGGGTGTGGTACAGGTGGTAGGGAAGCCACGCATCCCTTCTATTTCTACAATACAAAGGCGGCAAGCACCATACGGCTCCAAGTCAGGGTCGTAGCAGAGGGTGGGGATATAAATATCAGCCGCCCGGGCTGCCTCAAGAACAGTCATTCCCTTCCTGGCTTCAACTTCTTTACCATTAATGGTTAACTTGATTGTATCCAATGCTAACTCCTAACTATTCTTGTTCCTCAAGGTCACACCTCAAGCACCGATTCGCCTCTTCAATTGCTAATTCCTCACTCAAACCCAGCTCCACCCCGGCAAAGCTGCCCAGCCGCTGGTCAAGGGGAAGGGTGGGGATTTCGGGACGTCGTTTCTCTTCGGCTTCCTCCAGCGGAGCCACCTCCCCTTCCGGCGGTGCCAGTGTTTCCTCAATATCGCCACTACCACCCAGGTATTTGTCTATGGAGGTTGCCACCTGCCTGCCCGCAGCAATTGCCTGAATGACCGTAGCCGCCCCGGTTACGGCATCACCACCGGCAAAAATGCCCTCTTTGCTCGTGGCCAGAGTATCACGGTCAACCTGAAGGGTGTTGCCCCGACCGGTGGGTAACTCAAAAGAGGCAGGAACATCGGGACGCTGACCAATGGCAGCAATAATGGTATCAAAGTCCATGGTAAACTCACTG
>DATKVW010000218.1:0-6912 GCA_035529875.1 Dehalococcoidales bacterium
AATGGACTATCGGGTACCGCGAAGGAGGAAAAATGTTACTCAATATTCTTATGTCATCATACATCTTTTTTGCCGTAATAGACTCTGCCCTCACTTATATTGGTATAAAGCATTTTGGGTTAGTAGAGATATGGCCAAGCAAGGTACTCTTTCAATATTACGGTCTGAGCCTCGGGTTGATAGTGGGTACGGCGTTTTGCTTTTTCATCGGGTGGCTTTTGTGGAAGATGAGGGGTTTTAAATTTGCGACCTATACTGCAGTTTCAGCGCTAGCAGTCATCGAGTTTGCAGCAGTGGTCAACAATACCATACTAATCATTGGAGCTTAACTCCCAAAGAGGGTCTTAACCTCTTCGAAGGCTGCGGTTGTTGTAGATTCAATTAGTTAATAGCTGCCATGAGACGGCATGACTGAGAACCAGGGCGACCATCAGCCCGCCTAAAACAAGCAGGCGTAAAACTAAACGTAGGGCTTGCTCCCTCTCTACAAGTAGTCAAGTGCGAGACTTAATGTCGACAGTGGTAGATATTATTGCGTAAAGAGTTGACAAAGTATCGCTTTTGTGTTATATAAATGTATACGGTCGTATATACTCCCTGTGAGGCAGGAGTTCGTGGCTAACCGACTAGTTTGGGGAGAATGCTCTGAAATCTTTTTTGTTGTCACAGACTCTGCCCTCAATTACGTCGATATGAAGGATTTTGGGTTAGTAGAGACATGGTAAATCAAGATTTTATAAAGTATCACCTGCATGAGGCACTATATGCTGCCGCTGCCGACGCAGATGGCAACGAGGCTTTAGCTAGGCAGTTGCATGCTGGGACAAAGTCGCGTCTGATCTCCATGACTGATGATGAACTATGGGAACTCGCCAAGCTAACCGCGTCTCCTCCCAAGCTGCCGATTGAACTCGCCTATAAAAGGTATAAACAGAAAATAGAAGAACTGAAGGCGACAGCCAGTGAGTGGATGAAAGAATTGGTGAACGGAACCGACAAGGGGCAGGTATGACCGGTAGAATACTTGTCATTGCGGGTGAGCCCATTTCGAGGAGCCAGATTAGCGCAGCTTTAACCAAAGCTACCTTTATGGTAGCCGATGTGCCTAACTTTCCTGAAGCCCTATTGAAATTGAATGAGTTCAAGCCTGACGTGGTTATTATGGATGCGGTATTGCCAGGCGGCGATGGAATGGAGGCTTGCTACCAATTACACAGCTTACACAGCACCTTTGGCATTCCGGTTATCCTGCTTGGCGAAGACTCTAGTGATGAGGTGTGGGAAAGGGTGATGGAAGCCGATGCTGACCTTTACCTGGCAAAACCGTTCAGCTACGTAGAATTGGCAGCCAGAGTGAAAGCTATACTTCGGCGCTACCGAAGACAGAAGGCCCCGAGGTATCAAAATGAGCAGTGAGCAAGAGGTCCTAGCAACTGAGGACAGAGCCAATGAGTTTGTTATAGACCTAAAGTACTGCGCACAAATAACCAGATGACCTATATGCAAACAATACTATCTGGGGTTTAATTGCAATTGAGGGATGATGGAGAAAATCAAAATTTTCGTAGTTGATAATAACAGTATATTCCGTGAGGGTCTTCGCCGAAGTTTCGACTCGGTAGAAGATTTTGACCTATTGGGTGACACTAACATTGATGAGGAAGCTCTCGAATTAGTTATGACTTTTGCCCCTGAGATAGTCTTGCTAGATATAGGCATGCCTCTACTAGCTGGATTAGACTTGGCCCGGCAGATAACCCAAAAGTCACCCGGGATTTCAATAGTTGTATTAGACACTTTTGCTGATGATGAACACCTCTTCCAAGCGGTCAAATCAGGAGCAGCAGGTTATCTAACCAAGAATGTCACCCCTGATGAATTGGCTTCGACTATAAGGAGGTTATACCAGGGGGAGAACGTCATTAGTGAGAAGGTGCTGACTCGACCTAAGGTGGCAGAGAGGGTGCTGAAGCAATTCCAGGACCTTTCTCTTATGGGCGTGGCTATGGAGGCATTGACTGTCCCGCTTACCCCTAGGGAGCTGGAGGTTCTCAGCTACGTAGCTCGTGGTTACATAAATAAAGCGGTGGCACATAAACTTTGTGTCAGTGAGCAGACTGTTAAAAATCACATGAGCTCTATCCTGCACAAATTAGATGCCAATGACCGTACTCAGGCTGTCGTCCTGGCTATGCACTACGGTTGGATTTCCCTTCGCGTTACTAAGCCGTCAGATTCTCTAATAAAAGATTAACGTCAGTCCACACCCCTTATCCCCACTTACTTGGAGAATTCCACAAACAGGACTACAGTACTAGCTTTAAATCCCCTAAAGTATATTGCTTAACCATGAGTCCCCGCTTACTATTAAACTAGCACTTAGATAAGCTGAGTGAGTCAAGGAAATGGTCATTTTTTCAAAGTCGCAGCTGGATCTCCGTCAGGTATTAATTGAATCAGGTCTGGTTGCTCCGAAACAACTAAAGGGGATAGCCCAGAAAGAGGACGATACCAAACTGGGCCAGATGCTGGTGGAGCAAGGTGTTATCACCGCAGAGCAGTTGGCTACCGTAACCGGGCAGTTGAATTTCCCCGCCGTCAATCTCAACACCTATCTTATTCAACCTGACGCATTGCAGCTGATTCCCGAATCAATAGCCAAGAAGTACAACGTGATACCCCTAGCCATCACCAATGATGCTTTACAGGTAGCGATGGCTAGCGCAGATAATATTATAACCCTTGAGGCGCTGACAGCTTGGGCAAAGATGAGGGTCGAGCCGGTGGCAGCTGACGCCAACGAGATTCAGGAGGCAATAAACCGTAATTATAATGCCTATGGTGAGATTGAGGAGCAGTTGAACGGTGATGTCTTGGCTTTGCCTGAGACCGAGGTAAGAGTTCCCACTGAAGCTGTCACTGGGGCACCGGTGGTTCGCGCCCTGAACCTTATTATTGATGAGTCAATTAAGAGCCGGGCCTCTGATATTCATATAGAGCCTGAGGAAGGCAGGCTGCGAGTGCGATACCGCATCGATGGTGTCTTACACGAAACGCTATCTCTGCCCTTGAGTGCCCGGGCTCCACTCATCTCCCGATTAAAAATTCTGGCCAACATGAACATCGCTGACCATCGGCCCCAGGACGGCCAGTTTTCACTTAAAGTGAGAGGTAGAGAAATAGACGTCAGGGTGGCCACTATTGCCACCGCCTATGGCGAAATGGCGGTATTGCGTATTTTAGATAAGTCATTTGCTGCGCTCAGCCTCAGTGAGCTCGGGTTTTTACCCGGTAGCCTTGAGCAGTATGAGCTGCTGCTGAAATCCCCCTTTGGCATGATATTAATTAGCGGTCCCACTGGCTCAGGTAAGACGACCACTCTTTACGCCTCAATCAACAGCCTTGATTGCAAAGGACGTAACGTCATCACTATTGAAGACCCGATAGAGTACCGGTTCCAAGATATAAATCAGATTCAGGCCAATCCTCGTGCTGGCTTGACCTTTGCCAGTGGACTCAGGTCCATACTGCGCCTTGACCCCGATGTGATATTAGTTGGTGAGATACGTGACCGGGAAACGGCCGAGATTGCGGTTCAGTCAGCTCTTACCGGGCACCTGGTACTTGCTTCAGTCCACGCCAATGATAGTTTGGGTTCTCTTTTCCGCTTGCTTGACCTGGGAGTAGAACCGTTTCTTGTTTCCTCAGCGCTTATCGGCAGTGTTGCTCAGCGGATGTTACGACGTGTCTGTTCGCATTGTGGACATCCCTCTTCTGCCCCAATGGAAGCTCAGCTCGCCTACGGTAAGGAAATGGACGAAGAGCGGACCGAATTCTCTTACGGTAGTGGCTGCAACTCGTGTACCCATACCGGTTACCTGGGGCGCGCGGCCACTTTTGAAATTCTATCGATGAGTGATGAAATAAGGAGGCTACTGCTCACTGGAGCTAATGCCGCCGAAATAAGGGCTCAGGCCGTGAAAGAAGGGATGGTATCAATGTCTCGTGATGCCATGCTCAAGGTTAAAGCAGGAATTACTACTCCCTGCGAGGTACTGCGCAGTGTAGTCTCCATAGGATAGTATTATGGATTTCAATTATCTGGGTTACAACGAAGATAGAAAGATGATGAAGGGCACCATATCCGCCTCAAGCCAGGCAGTAGCCGCCCAAACTCTGGCTCAGAGTGGCTATCGGATTCTCAGCCTGAAGCCAGTGACTACCTTTATGCCTAGCTGGGAGAAGTTATTCCCATCCCTCTTCAAAATAAAGCCAAAGGCAGTAATCATGTTCTCCCGCCAGCTAGCCTTACTTCAAGAGTCCGGCACCGATATTGTTACATCTTTTGAACTATTGCGCGCCCAAGTATCCAGCCGCAGTTTCAAGATAGTTTTAGCCGATGTGGTCTCTGACCTCCGTAGTGGTAATCGGCTGTCGGTAGCGCTGAGTAAACATCCTGAGGTCTTTCCTCCAATCTACCGCCGGGCTCTGAGCGTAGGTGAGCGAACCGGGTCTCTGGAGACTGTACTCAGACAGGTAGCCGATTATATGGAGAAGGAGACCACCTCCAGAAAGAAGGTGAAGAGTGCTCTGGCATATCCACTTTTTGTTGCTATTGCGGCGGTTATAGTGATAGCCATATTGGTTACCTTCGTGCTGCCGTCTTTTACCGGCCTATACAGCTCACTTGGGGCTGAGCTCCCGCTGCCAACCAGGATGCTTCTCGCTGCGGTTGGTTTGCTTAACCAGTACGGGCTTTATATGGTGATAACACTGGTTATCGCCGGTGTGTTAGCCTTTGTCTATATCAAAACGCCAGCAGGAAAATACCGGTGGCATAAATTAGCACTGAGCCTGCCGCTGGCGGGGCAAGTCAACCTTCTCAATGAGCTTGCCCGCTGCTGCCGGAGCATGTCACTACTGTTCCGTGCTGGTTTGCCTTTGACCGAAATCATGTCCCTCGTTATTGAGGGCTGCGGTAATAAAGTAATGACAGAAGCTCTAACTGGTGTTCAGCAGGATATGTGCAAGGGTGAGGGTCTGTCCCAGCCGATGGCAAAGAATCCGCTCTTTTTGCCAATGATGGTGCAGATGGTTAGAGTTGGTGAAGAGACCGGAAACCTTGACGTCACCCTGGTTTCTGTAGCTGAAAACTATGAGATTGAGGCCGAGGATAAGACCCGCTCCTTTATTGGGCTTATCCAGCCAGCTCTGACCCTGATTATAGGCTTAACCGTGGCTTTCATTACTATATCTCTGATCTCGGCAATGTATTCTGTGTATGGGCAGATGTCGTAGGTGAGGCAGATAGCTGATACTGGAGGTACCTAGATGGTCGGCTCGTTTGGGAGTAAGGAGAAGGGAATGCTGATGATTGAGGCCCTGATGGCTCTGGCTCTCCTGGGCCTGATTGCGGCTGTCTTCCTTGGTGCTCTCGGCACTGCCAACAAGGCTACCCTCATCGCCGACGAGCAAACTACGGCTGAGAGCCTGGCCCGAAGCCGAATGGAACACATCAAGATCAGCTCATACATTAATTTCAGCGACCCTGAGCATGGAGACTACGAATTGGTCACTCCTCCTGATGGGTATGATTGGTATAGTGTGGAGGTTATAGCCACACCCATTGACCCTGACACTGGGCAATCCTTGTCCTTGGGGGAGGACCTCGGTCTTCAGAAGATAACGGTAAGTGTTAAGCATTATGATAAGGAAGTGGTCACATTAGAGGGCTACAAGGTAGACCGATGAAGCAAGGTGAGGAGGGTTTCACCCTCATTGAGATAGTAATGGTTATCGCCATTATAGCTCTTATAGTTAGTGCTGCTATGATGGCAACATTTCAGGTAGTTAGAGGCACCGAGCGCAGTAATGACCATATGACAGCTGTTAATCAGGTGCAGAACGCCGGTTACTGGATCAGCCGCGATACCCAGATGGCCGAGAATGTGACTGCTGGTGACCTAACACCGCCGAATTTTTTAATTCTCTTCTGGGGTGAGGAGGAAAGTGATGACCAGTATAAGGTTACTTATACATTGGAAGTTATGCCCGGCATTGAGCTCAAGAAGGTCCAGAGACACCTCTCTATAAATGGAGTGCCGGACAGCACCACTTTTGTGGCTCAGTATATTGACCCTGACAAAACTAGCTGCAATTTTACTGGCAACAAGCTCGCCCTTACCGTAACCGCAGCCGGGGGCTCTGGCTCACCGAAAAGCGAAACTAGGGTATACGAAGTTATCCCGAGGCCAAACTGATTATGAAGAACACATTGAATAAATTAGTGACAAATGAGAAGGGACAGGCCCTGCCCGCAGTCCTGATTCTGCTTGTTTTAGGTGGACTGACCATCGCCCCCCTCCTAGCTCATATGAATACCGGGCTAAATGCTACCCGAATCCATGAGGAGAAGATGGTTGAGCAGTACAGCGGTGATTCGGCAATCGAACATGCCATCTGGCGGCTTCTTTACGATCCAGAATTTGTTGAATCAATGACCCCCGAAAGCCCTTCAGCCCAGGATTCCATAAACATCAACGGTATGGAAGTGCCTGTTACGGTTACCAGGCTCTCCGGGCTGGGAGGAGAGACACTTACTTTAGATGTGGACTATATCGTCCCGGCAGATCATTTCCTGGAATTCATGGTTACCGTTCTTAGTGGTGGGTTTTGCCACTTCGCCTATGACACCGATACCTACAGTTCCGGGCTGAGTATTCCTACCACTTCAGAAACGATAACCTACTACCTGCATAATGATCCCACTCCCCCTACCGCGGATACTGCTGCCCAACAAGATCTCCACATGGATGAATCCCAACCAACTGCTACTACCTTGTATAACTATGACCAGTGGGACAACGACCCGGGCCGCAGGATTAAGAAAAGCGATGGAGGACCGGAAGGTCT
>DATKVW010000219.1:0-6456 GCA_035529875.1 Dehalococcoidales bacterium
TCCTGTTCTGAGTAATACCGGTTATTTTCCCGATGCTGCCGTTAACCCAGCGACCTTCAGTATCGTTGTTAAGCATCATGATCTGCGCCCCCACCTTGAGTTGGATATCAACTGCGGTGGGCAGGTACCCCTGGGCGAAGTCTCCCTGGATGCTCCCGGTGAAGGTGTAAAGCCTGCCCTTCAGCACTGCTAGACGCTTGCCATTAATCTCTTCGGCGAGTCTGTTAGTGGTGGTCAGGTAGACGTAGAAATCATCTGGCGGTGGCTCAAACTCCGGCTGGTACCTCTCGTTAAGAAGCTCCAGCCCTTCCTCGGTAACGGAGTTGTTGCGTATGCCGTTGAGCAGGGTGATGAACCCCTCATCGTGCTGGCGGTATATCTTCTCCAGTTCTACAAATTCCATCTCGAAGGATTCGAACACCCGGGCTCCGTAAAAGTAGGGCGTCTCGTAAAGAGACTGAAAAACCTCCTTCTCACCGCCGGTGACCACGGGTGGCAACTGGTAAAGGTCGCCGATAAAGGCCATCTGGATACCGCCAAAGGGCTTATTGGATTCGGGGCCGTTCAACCGCAGAAAGCGGTCCACGCAGTCCAATAAATCTGCTCTCACCATGGAGACTTCATCAATGACAATGATATCCAGCTTGTGGTAGATACTCTTATTATCGCCGGAGGAGCGGAGCTTTTTGACCCGGTCGGGGGTGATACCGGGCTTGAACCTGAAGAATGAATGGATAGTCTGTCCTTTGACATTGAGAGCGGCCACACCGGTGGGCGCCAGCACCGCCACCTTCTTCTTGGCGACGTGCCGGAAATAGTTCAGCAGCGTTGATTTACCCGTGCCCGCCCGGCCGGTAATGAAGACGCTCCGGTCGCTGTTCTCCATGATATCGAGAGCGTACCGGAACTGTTCGTTGATTTCTATTTGGGGTTGTTTATGTTTCGTGTTTGTCATAGGCAATCTACGCTAAAGCACTGAACCTGGCTACTTGGGGAGCCTTCAGGAACTGCCAATTGCCTCTTATCCCGCAGTTCAGCGCCGCCACTTCGATGTGCAGCATGGCAATGCCGCAATCAAGCTGCTTGGACACAGTAAACTCCGGGCCACCGGTCCTTACATAAACTGTGATGCTGCCGTCTTGCACGTCAAATCCCCAAGGCTGGCGGTTTACCGCAGACGGAGCAAGCCTGGCAGCTTGAATGGATGCCCTTATCCATTCCGGCAAACTATCCTGGGTCAGGCTGCTAATTAACCTGGGAATTGGGACGCGTCGGTGAGTACGTCCGAAACCGGTCATTAACTTCTCTTCAAGTGATTCGTGTCTGCGTGCATAACCTACCGGGGTCACGGCCAACACCCGTTCGTTACTCTTGATTTCCACCAGTGAAGCCACACTCTCAGGCTTAAAGAAACCGGCAACCCAACAGGTATTCAGGCCCAGAGCGGTGGCCTCCAGTATGACTCCCTCTCCGGTATAACCTACCTCTTCCTGAACAGAAGCGCTGTCCATATTCCCAATAAATGCAATAAATGCGGGTGCGTCTTTAATTTTTCCATAGCTGCCGATAATGCCTTTGAAAACGTCTCTTACCGATTCAGTCACCAGACATAGTCTGGCGCTGGGAAAAGGCACGAATCGTTTGCACATTGTATCAAGCGCTGACAATTTGTCTGGTTCGATTGCCTGGCTTGCATCAAAATGTCTGCGTGACCTTCGCTTTTCAATAACGGGATACCATCTTGAGAAAGGAATATCCATACAGTTTCAATGTTAAGGCATTAATTTCTACATTGCAACTAAACAAAACGCTATTTTGTTACCCTTACAAACAATCTGGGCATTTGTTTCCACCGAATGATTCAAATAACTGTGCAACTTGTACAGAAAAATTGGGTTTGCTGAATGCGTGACAGGAGAGTCATGAAAAAACGGCTGGCTTTCACAGAGTTGTCGGTTAGATCAACCCTTGTCCCTTTGAGTGGGGCTAAGTATTTCTCCGCAGCCTTACTGCGTCCGATTCGCCCCCGACCTACTATGGAGTATGGTAAGCCACTGCTCTCTGCCAGGCTTTTTTGATCCTATCAAATTCCTCCTGAGAAACGGTCTTTTGGCTGTAGCGAGCCAGCAGGTAGCCCTCGGTAACCCGTTTCAAGTCGTCTTGCTGCGGGGGGAACTTATGCTCCAGTAACTCCAGGTGTTCTAGAGGGGTTTGTGAGGGGATGCGAGCTACTCCCTGTCTGGCAGCCCAGCTAAGGAGATTACGGTAGAGGGCCCGGATGGATAGTAAGGGCTCTTCCGACTGCTTGGGGCGCTTTCTCCATCTTTGAAAGAGCAATATCAGCCAGAGCCATAACTTCCTGAGCAGCTGCGGGAAAAGGTATAACAGACTTCGGAGCACACCCAAGGAAACCATGCGAAGCTGGAATCGGACTGGCTCTGTCGGATGAGCCGTACGCCTGCCTTTTCGCCTTCTTAGAGCAAAGGCGATAAGAGCTACTATCGCCAGAAAGATGATAAAGACGATAATCCATATGACCACGGGACTTATCCCAGTAGCGCCTTCAGATGGGGGTGGAGGCGTAGGCATAGGTGTGGGAGGGGGAACGGCCTGTTCCGGTCGCATACTACAGCTAAAGTTGAACTTGAACTCGCCGGATGGGGTAGCCGCTGCTTTCTGCTGGGCATCCAGCCAGTCCGAAAGTTTCAGAAAGATGATTCTTAGCCAGTCTACGATGGTGCGAGCGACACTTGGGGAGAGGAGTAGAATTAGGGCTATGCCGGGCACCATAACGCTCGCTCCGGCGAGTAGCAAGTGATTTAGGTTTGGGGAGCGTAATACGGTTGCTCCGCGGAAGAAGGAACTTGCCCATCGGGCAAGGAACAAAGCCATCGGAGCCAGCAGAAAGAAGAGGAATACCGGCGGAGCACTGCCCGCTACCTGAGAGAACACCAGCACGGCCAGAATGCCTATCTGGAGACGGAGGGCGACGGTGGAATAATTCACCTGCTCGTGAGGTACAGTATACCCCAGCCACCAGGTAAGCCCGCAGAGGCCCATCCGCAAAATAATGCCCAGAACATCTGCTTGTCCGATCGCCAAGCTACCGAGCAGTCGCTCTCCCGCCACTATCAGTATCACCAAGATGACCAAAGCTACTTCCAGGGAAAACCTAATTCGTTGTGGTACAGCTGAGCGAGGGACAAGCTTGGAGAGAAGAGCCAAGGGATAGAGAAGTAAGGTGAGGATGAGGGTATAAACAGGTCCAGCTAGTAGCGACGTCAGGAGATACAGGTAACTCAACTCCATTCCCAGAAAGGCAAAATAGAACAGTGTGGATGGTCGGGTGGGTCTCATGAGTAAGCCTCTCCGTTAAGCGAGACGACAGTGGGTCTTTCCTGCTCTGTAGCCTGTTCTATACTAACGCATAGGAGCGAATGCCCATCCTGTTTAAGGCGGCAGGACAGGCTGCTGAGAGCGGGCGTTGTGGTGCGAGTAACCACCACCAGGGTGGCTCCCATAGGGAGGATGGTTCGGAATTTGTCCATCTGCTGGTAAAGAGATACTTGTGACTTAGCTGTGATTCGTGCCAGGGCTTCCAGTATTTGCATCATATGGTTCCGCCCGCTAGCTATTGCAATCTGCACCTCTGGCTCGCTGTTAGCTACCAGCCCCACCGCAAAACCCTGCCGGTCAGCTTCGTAAGCCAGGGAGGCCACCGTGCTCACAGCATGCTCAAATTCTTCATCTTCCTGTTGGAAGCTGTGCACATCCAAAATTAGGAGCAGGCTGAGACTGGTACTGGACTCGTACTGCCGGGTTTGGAGCTTATTATGAGCAGCGCTGGCTTTCCAGTGAATGTGCTTGAAGGAATCATCGTAATGGTAGTCACGAGCTCCTGCCACTCGGCTGATATCCTCGTAGATGCTCCTGGGGGTTGCCTTTTCTCCCAGCAGGGCTCTCAGGGGAAGATTCAGCTTACTCAGGGGGAGTATCCGGGGGTAGACCAGCAAGCTTTGAAAATGAGGCAGGGCCAGCTCCCTGGGAAAAAGCCCGAGCATATCTCCGGAACGCAGCCGAAGCGGCCCCAGTCGGTAATCCCCTCTGGCTTTGGCCTCTACTGTGTGCTTCCAGGTGATAACCTGCCCGCGCGAGAGGGCAGTGACCCAGCGCAACCTTTCCCAGGTATAGGGGCTGGGAGACCTTTTACCTGTAACCAAACGATAGGGTAGCTCTATCTCTGTTTCCAACCAGGGGAGGGGT
Source organism: Dehalococcoidales bacterium (assembly GCA_035529875.1). Classification (GTDB taxonomy): domain Bacteria; phylum Chloroflexota; class Dehalococcoidia; order Dehalococcoidales; family DATKVW01; genus DATKVW01. Next base: position 4,264 of record DATKVW010000219.1, read on the forward strand.
AACCCCTTGTTGACCAATTCGAGGGTAAGTTCTACCTCCTCTCCGGGAAAAGCACGGTCGTGGCTAATGCTTATCCTGCCCGACAGGCCTCGCAGGGCATAATGGCTCCAGAAGCGGGGCAGGATAGCCAGTACCAATAGAAATACTGTGCTGGCCAGCAACGGGACCATCTGCTTAAAAGCCGAAAAGATGAGCAGCCCCAGTAAAATTACCAGCACTGCCCAGTGAAAGACGGCTGGATAACCCAGGCTGACGATAGTTCTACCCGGCGCTCTGCTCTTCTGCCGGGACCGGGAGACTGGAGAGGATATCGGCAATTAGTTCCTCCTTGCTGGTGTTGTGGAGATAGGCTTCCGTGCTCAAGATAAGACGGTGCCCCAGCACTGGCAAGGCTAGCCGCTTGACGTCATCGGGCAGGACAAAATCCCGTCCCTGGATGAGGGCCAGGGCCTGCGCGGCTCGGTAGAGGGCAAGGCTGGCTCGGGGGCTACCTCCCAGTGCGATGGAAGGGTTGGTGCGGGTCTTCCCGACAACTTCCAAAATATAGCGTCGCACTGAGGACTCCACATATATTTCCTGAACCTGCCGACTGATGTCCATTATCTCGGAGGCTGAGGTCACTGCGGAAAGTTGCTCAAGTGGATTAGACCGCTCAAAGCGGAGGAGCATAGCGTCTTCATCCTCTATGTTGGGATAGCCTATCACCAGCTTCAGCAAAAAGCGATCTAGCTGAGCTTCCGGGAGAGGGAAGGTGCCCTGCAGTTCCACCGGATTCTGAGTAGCGATGACCATAAATGGTGGGGGTAGGGGCATAGTGACCCCATCTACTGTTACCTGCTTTTCTTCCATGCATTCCAATAAGCTGGACTGGGTACGAGGCGTGGCTCGATTTATTTCATCCACCAGGACGATATTGGCTATCACCGGACCGGGGCGAAACTCAAACTCGCTTGTCTTCTGGTTGAAAAAGTGTATGCCCGTAATATCGGAGGGTAGAAGGTCAGGGGTACACTGAATACGGCGGAAACTGCAGCCGAGGGAGTGAGCCAGGGTCTTAGCCAGGGTAGTCTTACCAATGCCAGGCACATCCTCAATTAGAACATGTCTCTCGCAGAGCACGGCTACCAGGGCTAATTCGAATACCTCTGGCTTAGCCACCATGACACTCTTCATGTTTTCAAGAACACGGTCAATAAATTCAGGAACCATCGTAACCTCCTACCTATCTCAAACGGCTAGAGCTCCTTTGCTGGTAGACTTGGTAATTGGATATAAGGATACTTTGAGAGCAAATTACAAATCTATTATAATGTATAATGGTCATATTGTCATAACGAGTATAGGTTAGCGTTTATTGGAGAAGGCATGGACTTATTCTGGATTGGTGGGGAAGGCCCTAAAGATATACCCGGGTGGGTTTATGTGCATCTGGTGACCACGCTCGAAGTGCCAGCGGAAAAACTAACCGGCCTTCGCTCAGTGCAGAAGGTGGGCTTTTGGGAAGGTAAGTCGGTGACTTTCATTCGCATCTATGACCCCCGCGCTAGCGAAGAAGCATGGCAGGTCAAAGACTTTACTTCTTTAAACGAGCACCCGGATCTTATCCTATACGAAGGGTACTGGGAGAAAGGTAGCGACCACGTATTCTTGGAATGCAGGACGGCACCAAAGCCTCAGTCTCAATGAACCGGATGGACTCTTCCGCAATGGGTACATCTGAGGGGGGAACTCAGCAGTAAGCTTAGCCAGATGCGTCGTTCGCCCACTTCTAAAGCACTTACGCTATTCGGTGCAATGCCGAAGTAGCCTAGCTGATTTTAGTACCTTGGGGACGTCAGGTCACAAAATGAGTTTTTGTTGATCAGAAGAGAGGTTAAAGTCGGAGATACTGAGGAAGTGGATGTTTGGGGTGTCATACCATTCGTAAGGCAGTACTGGGGACTAGTCGATGTATGCATATGAATCTCCTTCATTTAATCTTCTTCTGACCTGGGTGTAAGGTTGTACCAGCAATCAGGTTTGCAGATAGATATGCCAGCATTACATAAGGCCACATATAACCAGCAAATATATTCCAACCAATCAATATTTCTTCTAATGACCGCCTAATGAGAAGGATACCTCCAAAAGTGATTTGGATTTGTTGATTGTGTCAACTAATAGAGAACGTGTGGCAGAAACGATTAGCAATTT
>DATKVW010000220.1:0-8810 GCA_035529875.1 Dehalococcoidales bacterium
ATGTCTCGCCCAGCAATGGTACCGCCATAATTGCCACAAAAACGGGATAGGTATAGACGACAGGTACAACCTGTGATACCTCCTCTTTTTTCAAGGCGTAGAGCATTATGACTATGCCACCGGTGCGAAGGATGTTTGAGGCTATTGCCACCGTTACTGTCCAGGCACCAATACCCTGCGGTAAGGGGAATAGTGCAAAGAATACAAAGCCGTAAACTACATGAAAGGCACCGACTAGCAGAAGATATTCCCTCAAGCCTGGCATTCTTCTGGCAAGAAGATGGCTGTCAATTATAGTGATTATCCCAAAGGCAGCGGCACTTAATGTGGCTAGGCTAAACCAGTTCACTATTAGAGTTCCTTTGCTTTCAAATGTGAATTATTAAAAAAAAGAAGACAACACGGTTAATTAACCAGATGAGTTACGGGCTGATGCAAGTCAATTCCCCAGTGCCACACCAGCCAGATTATGAGCCTCGTTGTTTTGTTGGCGCCGGATATGAGTTATGGTGAAACTGCACAGTGAACCCTGCAGTTGCTTTACCCGGTAATACAAAGGAGCCAGAGCGGCTTTCCTTACCCGATACTGACCGCTGATTTGTCTCACTACCAGTTGCGAGTCCAGATTTACCTCAACCTTTTCGGCACCTAGTTCAACCGCCTTTTCCAAGGCAGCAATAAGTGCCCGGTACTCTGCCTGATTACCCGTTGTCCTGCCTATCCTTTGTGAAATAGAAGCAATGAGCTTGCCCTGCTCATCCTTGATGGTGGCACCTATAGCCGCCAGCCCCGGGTTACCCAGCGAAGCGCCATCGGCATGGATTACTACCTTCTTTATCTTCATTGCCTTCTAAGCCAGAAACAGGATACGCCCACAGCTATTGCACTTTATCAGGTTACCACCTCTCACCCTTTGTAACTCGGTGGTAGTTAATGAAATACGGCAGCCCTGGCATACCCCCTGCTCCACCCTAGCCACCGCTTCTCCCTTCTGCTTTCTAAGCTCGTGGTAGAATTCAACTGCCTTAGGGTCAATCTCGGCTGACTGCAGTTGCCGCTTATGTTCAAGGTCAGATAGTATGGTTTTTAGTTGTTCCATCTCGGCGGACAAACGCTGCTGCTGGTTTTGCCAGTCGGTCTCCACGGTTTTAAGCTCATTACTTACCGTAGCTACACCTGCCGTAGCCCGTTCAACCTGCTCCATTGCCTCCAGTAGCTTATCCTCCAGCTGGTTACGCCTATCTTTAAGTGCATCAACCTCGTGCTGGAGGTTGGTCAGTTCCTTGGGATTACCTATCCCGCCACCATATAGCTTATTTTCGGCAGTTATCAGCTTGGTCACGATGTCGTCTACTTCCCCTTCCAAGAAACGCTGCTGCCGCTTCAGTTCCTCCAGGTGCTGGCACGCTGCTTCCAGCTTGTGACGAACCCTGACCACCGCTTGATTCTCGCCAAGTTGACCGACAATTTGCTTCAGAGTCCGCTCCTTAGCCTCTAGCTCCACATCTAATTCTTGTAGCTGATAAAGTTGCTTGGCAATACTCATCTCCAGTGTCTTATTCTATAACAGCTATACTGTAATATCAATGTGCTTAGCATGTTTCTATCTCAACCTCACCCCCTTAATTCCCCCTCTCCTTGAGAAGGAGAGGGGGAATATAAATAAAAGGGGGGCTAATGCCCCTCTTAGACATCCCTTTTTAAATAAGCTCCTGTCCTCAACAGGGGGATGAAGGAGGATGGGGTTGTGAACTTTTCCCAAAGTAAATCCTGAACCTAAAGGTTTGGGGTCAGGTAATTAGGATTTTGGATTTTACTACGGGCTTCGCTCCTCCTAGGCACCCCCTGCGGTTATTTATAAGACTGAAAAATGGTTTAGGTTGCCGGGAAGTATAAAGGTGACAAAAGTCTATAGTCGCAATAGAACATATGTGCTATTATGATAAAAGTATGCACCGAAGGGGAAGGATATGAGGCTACTAAGGTTAGCCATAGAAAACCAGAGATGGGACCTGGCGGCTCACACTATTGTTCTCGCCACTGCCAGACAGCTAAGCAAAGGAGATAAACCATATGCCAGCAACAGCAGGAAGAAAAAGGGGCGCCCCAAAGGGCAATCAAAACGCTAGAAAGCACGGTTTCTACTCCAAGGTTCTTGACGAGGCTGAACAGCTTGACTTTGAGCTAGCCACTGGTGTTGACGGCATTGATGATGAGATTGCCCTGCTGAGAGTCAAGATTAAATCTCTCATCACCTATGATCCGGATAATATCAAACTTATCATGCAGGCGACCACTACCCTGGCCAGACTGGTCAGGACAAAATATAACATCAGCAAGAAGGATAAGAAGAATCTGAAGGAGGCAATAGGTAATGTCCTCAAGGATGTTGCCATCCCCCTTGGCATCAACCTCCTCACTAAATAGACTGCGTCCCTACCAGGCAGAACCGGCAAGAGCGATTCTGCGCAGCGTCTTTGGCAAAAAGGGGCTTACTTTCTCTATAGAGATTGCCCGGCAGGGGGGTAAGAACGAACTCTCAGCTCAGCTGGAGCTGCTGCTGCTAACCCTGTATATAAGCGAACCCAAAAACCTAGTCAAGTGCTCCCCCACCTTCAAGCCGCAGACAGTCATCTCGATGATGAGATTAAAGGACCGTCTCAATGATGCTGGCTTTAGCGGTATCTGGATGACTGAAATGGGCTACATCATCAAACTGGGCAACGCCAGAGCTGTATTCCTCTCTGCTGATGAATCGGCTAATGTGGTGGGCAACACCGCCCATATACTGCTGGAAATAGACGAGTCGCAGGATGTCAGCCGGGAAAAGTATACCAAAGAGTTCAAGCCGATGGGGGCGGCGACCAATGTTACCACCGTGCACTATGGCACCACCTGGGATGATTCCACCCTGCTGGAGGAGATAAAACAGACCAATCTTGAGCTGGAGAGAAGGGACGGTATCAAACGCCACTTTCGCTATGACTGGCAGGAGGTAGCCAAGTACAACCCCGACTATCAAGCCTATGCCGAAGGTGAGAGGGAACGCCTGGGGGAGAACCACCCCCTCTTCCTCACCCAATACCGGCTGTTACCCATTCACGGTGGTGGATACTACCTGAGCCCCCAGCAGAGAGCCCAGCTTAACGGAGAGCATATAAGGATGCATTCACCGGTAGCCAACCGCAGCCAAGTCTATGTTGCCGGCATTGACCTGGCCGGTGAAGCCGAGGCAGAAGAAGGGGCCTACTTAAGAGCCTTGAAGCCTCGCCAGGACTCCACCGTGGTCACCATTGGTGAGCTGGACTTCTCACTATGTAACGAGGTGGTTAAACAGCCCCGGGTCAAGGTGGTGGAGCACTACTGGTGGACAGGGAAGAAACACGCTGAGCTTTATCCTCAGCTAATTGACATACTCAAGAATGTCTGGCACTGCCGTAAGATAGTGGTGGACGCTACCGGGGTAGGTCAGCCGGTAGCTTCGCTGCTCAGGCAGTCGCTTGGCACCAAGGTCTCTCCGTTTACCTTTACCCAGCAGTCAAAGTCAGAGTTAGGCTTCCGTCTGCTGGCTACCATTAATTCGGGCAGGCTGAAAATGTATGCCGGCGATGGCTTGCCCGAGGAGCAGGAGTTCTGGTTTGAGATGGAGAGGGCGAAGAGCCAGTACCGTCCCTCGCGGACAATGAACTTCTATGTTGACCCTGGTGAAGGGCACGATGACTTCTTAATGAGCCTGGCGCTGCTGGTAGAAGCCGCCAATCAGTATGTGCCAAGAGGGGCTAGGGGGAGCTTCCAGCATACTTGAGGGGGGTCGCTATCTGCCCTTTATAAAAGCCGTCTAGAACCCATCACCTTTAGATATTTGTTAACAACCTACCCCCTTTATCCCCCTCCCTTGTCAGGGAGGGGGAAGATTTTATGAAGAGGGGCTAACGCCCCTCTTAAACACCCCACTAGTTTAAACTTCTCCAAAAGAGAGGAAATTTTTTAAAGGGATTAAAAGGGACGAAGTCCCTTTAAAAATCCCTTCCCTCTCCCCTTATGAAGGGGAGAGGGATAAAGGGTGAGGGGTTGGTAATCTCTTTTCTAGAAGTAAATCCTGAATCTGAAGTTTCGGGTGATTGGTATTTTGAATTTGTTTGGGATTTAGTGCTTAGAATTCAGGGTTTCACAGGCAAAGCCCCTCTCTTTATAAAAATACCCCCTCTCCTTATCTAAGGAGAGGGGGTTAGGGGGTGAGGTTACCTGTAAATTTCTAATAATAGGAGTAAGCGGTTCTTCGCCCAATCCAGAAACCGATGATACCGAATAACAGAGCGCCAACCCCACAAATGGTATAAAGAATCCAGCCAGTTAGAGCAAACCCGAAACCGCCAACATGGAATGAACCGGGGGATGACCACTCGCTCTCATTGGAAGCACCATCTATAGACTTTACTCTCCAGTAATAAGGAGCTTCCTCCTTAGTTGACTCCAGCTTCTCCACTGCAGTAACGGTATATTCTGATTTGGTCAGTTTCTTCTTCTCCAGCACTATGGAAGAGGTGGTAAACTCTTCATCGGTGGCAACCTGAAGGGTATAGGTTACCCCACTGGGGTCTTCAACATCCTTCCAGTCAAAGTTTACCGGTGATTCTGCCTTAACGCCCATCTCCGGCTTTAATGGTGCTGGTATTGACGGTGCTGTTGACTCCATAGTAAAGGTAGCGGTTAAGGTGTTGGTGCCATCGCTAACAACTATATTGTGAGCTCCACCGCTGCTAGCCGGGGCATCGAAGCTAGCTGAAAGGGTTTTATCGCTGGTAATAGGGACTGTAGCCACATTAGTATCACCATACTTGATGGTAGCTGTTCCATTAGCCACAAACCCGGTGCCAGTTATAGTAATCGTAGTGCCGATGTTGCCCGAGGTCGGGCTGATGTTCATACTGAGGCTGACCAAAATGGTAAAGTTAGCAGTTTCTTCATTAGTGCCATCGCTGACCTCTACTTCATAAGTGTCAGGGTCACGGTCAGGCACAACAAACCTACCACTGAAGCTGCCATACTCATCAGTTTCAATGGTTGCTGGCTCGGTGATAACTTCAATACCACCTACGTTAACAGTTATCTCGTCATCTCCCTTAAATCCGGTGCCAGCGACGGTTATCTTTTTATCTATTTCCCCTGAAGTAGAGCCAATGGTCATCTCCGACTCCACAGTAAACTCGACTTCGGCTCTATGTTCGGACTCATCCTCAACAGCTATGGTATGCTCGCCGGCAGTGCTCTCCGGGATGATAATGAGGGCGTCCTTAAAATCACCATCGCTATCGGTTTCTTCGTCACCATCCTCTATGTCCACTTCCTCATCATCAAAATATATGGTAATATCATCATTACCTTCAAAGTACTCTCCGCTAATCTCAACCTCGGTGCCGACTATGCCTGAGTCGGGGTCAATCTCCTTAATCGAGCCAGCCAGCACGGTGAATTCCTCCATAGCCAGAATTTTGCCTTCACTGATAGAACTGGCATAGACATAGTAGGTACCGCCCGCTACATCCACCGTCTCGTCGCCATCAGTGAGGTCATCCGGCACCCGGAACGAGGTATCAAAGTCGCCGGCATCGGAGTCTCCCTCCGCACCGGTAGTTTTGGTTTTGAGGTATTCGTAGGACTCAAGGTCGTTAATATCATCATCTATATCAAGTTCTTCATTGGAGAAATAGAGGTAAATTGAATCATCATCGTCAAAACCGCGACCTTCAGTATCAATACTATCATTGATGTCACCCTCATTGGGGTCAAGAGAAAGACTCTCCGCAGCCAGGGCTGGGATTGCTGACACAGGTATTGCCAGCAGGGACAAGACAACGACTAAAGCCAGCATCCGCAAAAATTTACCGTACTTCATTCCCAAATCTACCTCCCTTATTCCTCATTTATCTCTTTTAAAGGAGAAAAAAACTTCATATATAGGGGCTTTTTACCCCGTATCTGCCTGTTTAATTCTACTCCAAACCACCCCTTAACTGTAAACTACGGTCGCCGATAGTACGCCGTTCTCCTGCCCAGCCAGAAGGCAAGAAAGGCAAGCCCCAGAAATCCCAGCACTATCAGTGCGTATATGGCTCCCTTAGGCAGAAGGAAGGAAGCCTTAATATGGAATGACCTTAGGGTTGACCACTCACCCTCATTGGAAGCGCCATCTATAGCCTTTACCCTCCAGTAATAGGGAGCATCCTTTTTAGTCGGCACCAGTGTTTCTTCAGGGAGAGTAAATTCCGAGTCGGTCAGTTCCTCCTCCTCCAACTCTATGTCAGCGAAGTCCTCATCACTGGCAACCTGCAAGGTATAGGCTACCCCGCTGGGGTCCTCAACATCCTCCCAGTCAAAATATACCTCTCCCTCAGCTTCAACAGCTTCTTCAGGTAGTGATAATTTCGCTACTGGCGGCGCCTCTGACTCCATGGTGAAGGTGCGTTTTATAATGTTGATACCGTCAGTGATAGTTATCGGGTGATTACCTGTGATACTGGCAGGAACATTAAAAATAACAGAAAAAGTCCCGTTACCATTAGGAACAGCGGTAGCTACTTCCTGATTGTCATAGGTAACGGTAACCGCTTTTCCCGCAGTAAACCCGGTGCCATTAACTATTATCGGTGTGCCCACATTACCCGTAATCGGACTCAGGCTAACGCCGGCACCTATGATGAACTCTGCCTTAGCGATATTGCCAACATCATCCTCTACCTCTATCTCATAGGCTTCTGGCTTCATTACCGGTACATTAAAGATAGTCTCAAAACTGCCGAGCTTATCCGTCTTATCTTTTGCCAGCTCAATATCATCCAGGGAGATAGTAACATAAACCCTATCCTTAAAGCCGGTGCCGCTGATGGTCACTCTATCCCCCATTGCCCCTAAAGCCGGGTCAACAGTAGCTGAGGGTGTAACCTTAAAATCGGCGGCGGTTAAGCTACCCAGCGTGTCCTGAGCACTAATCTCATGAACACCGACAGTGCTCTCAGGAACAGTAAGATGATAGGTAACCTCTCCTGCAGCGTTAGCCATCTCACTGCCCACACTAGTCCCATCGTAATAGAAGGTTACCCGCTCATCAGCATAAAAACCCTTGCCAGTAATGGCGACTATGGTGCCGACAGTACCGTCCATAGGATATCGCTCAATTTCCATCCCCTCAATAATAAACGGCCTCTTCTCCCCCAAGCGATTGCCGTACTCATCCTCAACAGTGATATAAGCCCGTCCCGCCTTGGTATCATCAGGGATTCGGAAAGAGATAGTAAAAGTCCCGTTATCAGGAATAATGGTGCCGCCAATCTCTGTTTTATCAAAGAAGACGGAGACATAGTCACCAGCGTAGGATTCAAAGTTGGTTCCGGTTACGGTAACCTCTGTCCCCACCGCACCGGAAGTAGGAGATAGGGCAACTACTGGCGCCGCCCAAGCCGGTGCTGCCGGTATCAGCACTAGCAACAGGGGAAGGATAACAACTATAGCCAGTTTTCGGAGAATTTTACCGTACTTCATTTAACTGTCTGCCCTCCATAAACTCTCCGTTGGGGGAGAGGGAGGAGACAATTCCTCTACAATTTACCTACTACTATAAACGACACCTGATATTCTGTCAATTCCCATTTAATAATAACGACAAAAGCCTGTTGACGATAGTAGAACATATGTGCTATTCTGGCATCGCGTAGTTTTTTTGGGAGATGGCTATGAGATTAGAACTAATTGATGGGATTGAAACAGAAAGAAAGACTACTTCTTCCACGGACTCAAACGACGAGTTAGATTTACCACCAGAGTATCACCGCTATCGGGATGAGGGTTGTGAGGCGGCTACCGCCTATTTGGGTAACCCATCAAGCTGTCTTAACTGCCCGTTCCCCAACTGTATTTATGACCAGTACGGAGGCAAGCAGCGCTGGCTGAAACGGTTGCGAGACAAAGAGATGGTAATACTGTTTACCACTGAGGGAAAGGGAATAAAGGAACTGGCACTAATCTTTGGTGTCAGCCAGCGCACTGTGCAAAGAGCATTAAAGAGGAGTAAAAATGAGTGAAACTTTCATCCCCACGGAATTAGCCCGTCGTGCCTTAGACCGGATTAAGGGCTACAAAGAACTTCTTGATTTCTACTACGGTCAGCACTGGGAAGGTTACGCCCGACGAGGCGAAAAACGCCTCACCTTTAATTATGCCAAGGTAGTCGTAGACAAGGTTACCTCATACCTTATGTCAGGGATTAACTTTGCCGTTGATGCTATTGAAGACTCGCCTGAGGCTAGAGCCAGAGCCCAGAAAGTAGAGACCACCTTATACCAGGTGTATGAGGACAATAATCTGGAGCAGCTCGACTTTGAGACTGAGATTGATTGTGCCATTCTGGGCGATGCCTGTTACAAGGTTATCTGGGACCAGGAGACGAAAGGGGTCAGGATTACCGCCCCCGATATCCAGGGTATCTATGCCTGGTGGATAGGAGACGATACCTCCAGAATACGGAGGGTTGCCTCAAGGTACAACCTCACCTCAGACGAGGTAGAAATCCTGTACAAAACAAAGCCTAAGGGCAAGACGGCTAACGTGGTTGAGCTATGGACAGCCCAGGAGTTTGAACTCTGGCTGGATAACGTTCAGGTGGAGAAGAAGCCCAACCCCTATGGCTTTATTCCGTTCATTATATACCCCAACCTGAGAGAGCCAAAGAAGTTATGGGGTCTATCTGATTTACCCCAGATTATGGAGCTTCAGAGGGAATTAAACCGGGCAGTGTCACAGCTATCAAGGATATT
>DATKVW010000221.1:0-4078 GCA_035529875.1 Dehalococcoidales bacterium
TGGGGCATTCACTGAGCTACGGGAGAGCCGATGCCGTAGTTGTGGTCTCCAAATCAGCTACTTTAGCCGATGCCGCCGCTACCGCCACAGGCAACCTGATTACGCAACCAGAGGACATCCCGACTGGAATTGAGTTTGCCCGGGGTATTGAGGGTCTGGCCGGAGTGCTCATTATTCAAGGTAAAGATATGGGATTATGGGGCAAGGCAAAAATTTGCCCGTTGTCAGTATCAGATGAAAAGGCCGTTTAGCAACCTATCCCCCTGACCCCCTTCCCTTCATAAGGGAAGGGGGATGGAGGTGAGAGAGGGGTTTCACCCCTCTCTAAAATCTCTTCCCCCTCTCCTTGAAAGGAGAGGGGGATAAAGGGGGTGAGGTTAATAAACAATCTCAGATGAAGAGACTTGACTTTTTTACTTTTTTATTGCATAATATTACTAAAATGATAATATTTATAATATAAGGCGGGTCCAATGAAACTATCTACCAAAGGAAGATATTCCACTAGAGCCATGATTGACCTGGCTCTTCACCCCGATGAGGGTCCAGTCATGATTAGAGACATCGCCAAGAGGCAGCGAATCTCGGAACGGTATTTGGAGCAACTGTTTATCCCTCTGAGAATAGCCGGGCTAGTCCGAGGTATTCAGGGAGCCCATGGCGGTTTTATTCTGGTCAAACCACCGGCAGAGATTAGGCTCAGTGAAATTATCCGGGCTACAGAAGGCTCAATGGCACCGGTCGATTGTGTTGATGAGCCCCGGTTATGCTCACAGAGTAGCGTATGCCAAACGCGGTATGTCTGGACCAAGATAAAAAGTGCTATTGATAAAGTGTTGGAGTCAACAACCTTACAGGATTTGGCTGAGAAACAAGGGCAACAGAGCACCAGAAAACTACAAAACAGCGAGAAATAGTCAATGATAGTCGAATTTTTTACAGTATTCAAGAATTATCTCATTGAGGTGTTGCCCTTCCTGGCAGCAGGGTTATTTCTCAGCGGGTTAATTCATGAATTTGTCCCTACCGGGTGGGTGGAGAGACACCTCGGCGGGAAGGGGATAAAACCGCTCTTCTACTCCACTCTCGTTGGCACGGCTCTCCCTATATGCTGTTTGGGTGCTCTCCCGGTAGCAGTAAGCCTTCATCAAAAGGGAGCAAGACTGGGACCCGTTTTAGCCTTTCTGGTGGCAACCCCGGCTACTTCCATAACCGCTCTTTTAGTCTGCTATGCCCTGCTCGGCATAAAGTTCACCGCTTACATATTCTTTGCGGTGATATTGATGGGTCTGGTCACCGGACTCGTTGGCAATCTGATAAAGGCTAATCCTAAAGCTCTCGCTTCTCAATGTAATCGGCTGGCTGTCGACCCGGTTTGTGGGATGAATGTAGAAATTAAGGAGGAGACAACTAAAACCGAATATAAAGGGGAGGTCTATCATTTTTGCTGTCCTCATTGCCAGCAGGCGTTTGAGAGCAGCCCCGAGGAATATTTACAGGCTCATGCCACCAACATTGCTCACCGGCTGAAGCATGTTTTCAAATATGCCTTTGTGGACATGGTTAAGGAAATTGGGCCTGAGCTGCTTTTGGGCTTGGCTTTGGCAGCATTAGTGGTATCAATTACACCAGTCGGGAAATTTGTCGGAGATTACCTCGGCGGCGGCTTTGGGTATGCATTCAGCCTAATCTTTGGGCTTATGATGTATATTTGCTCTACTGCCAGTGTTCCCTTGGTTGACGCCTTCATATCGCAGGGGATGAACATCGGCGCCGGGATGGTGCTGTTGCTGGCGGGACCAGTTACCAGCTGGGGAACTATCCTGGTTTTGCGAAAGGAGTTTGGCGGAAAAACCCTGTTTGTTTATCTAGGAGTAATTAGTTTATTAGCTTTGACCCTGGGATATTGCTTTTCCTTGATATAGTTAAATAAGGGATGGTTAAGAGATATGCTGACCAAACATGAACTGGAAAGATACGACCGACAAATAATGATTGAGGAATTTGGGGAAGAGGGGCAAGAAAAGCTCAAAAGGGCAAGGGTTGTTATTGCTGGTGGTGGGGGACTTGGCTCTCCGGCAGCCATATACCTGGCTGCGGCTGGAGTGGGAACGATAAGAATAATTGACCGGGATAGGGTACAGCTCAGCAATTTGAACCGGCAAGTACTGCACTGGGACAAAGACATAGGCAGAAGCAAGGTTGCTTCCGCTGCGGAGAAACTCAGGAATCTAAACCAAGGAGTAAAGATAGAAGCAATAAATGAAACTATAACCGAAGCCAATATTCCCCAACTTGTAGCTGAATTTGACCTTATAGTTGATGCCATGGATAACCTGCCATCCCGATATTTACTAAATAAGGCGGCGGTTGAGAAGAACATCCCATTTTTTCACGGGGCAGTCTATGGCTTTGAAGGAAGAGCTATGACTATAATCCCCGGTCAAACAGCCTGCCTGAGGTGCGTTTGCCGGGGAGTTATCCCCGGGGAGAAGTTCCCGGTGATTGGAGTCACCCCGGCGATTATAGGCTGTATCCAGGCAACGGAGGTTATTAAATACATCGTGGGAATTGGCGAGCTGCTAACCGATAGATTGTTAATTTATGATGGGCTAAGCATGCAATTCACCGAGTTCAAAGTTAAGAAAGACCCTGATTGTGAGCATTGCGGACATCTGGTAAAGGGGGAATAAGAAATGGCGATAAAGGTAGATATTTCTCCACTGCTAAATCGTGCTACCAATGGCGTGAGGACGACAGAAGTTAACGGCGATACTGTTGGTCAGTGCCTTAACCATCTGGTGAAACAGTTTCCTGGCATTGAGCCGACATTATTTGATAAAGAGGGTGAGCTTTACTACTATGTTGATATCTATATTAATCGAGAAAATGCCTACCCGGGGGAATTAGCCAAGCCAGTTAACGATGGAGATGAGCTTTCTATCGTACTGGCAATCGGTGCTGGGTAGCATTGAATACTACTTCATGTCTAAAATCTCGTAGCAGAGATGGTTATGAACCTTACCCTCTTAGATACTGGCTAGCAACCTACCCCCTTTATCCCCCTCCCTTACCAGGGAGGGGGAAGACAAATAGAAGAGGGGCTAACGCCCCTCTTAGACACCCTGATTAAGCAGGCTCCTCTTATTAAAGAGCAGATAAGATTGGTTAATAAGAGAGGCTTAACCTCTCTTTAACTCTCCTTTGGTATTTCTCTTTCTGAGGGAATGCAGGTAAGAGAGGGGGCAAAGCCCCCTCTCTAAAGTTTCTTCCCTCTCCCCTTATGAAGGGGAGAGGGGGATTAAGGGGGTGAGATAGATAAAATGCCCTTGGTAGAACCTATTTAATAAAAACCCTACTAAATTGCTTATCAACCCCTCACTCTTAATCCCTTTCTAAACAGCTTCATAAATCGGTCGTTCGTTGACAGCCAGTATCACTTACACTAAAATCGTAGGAAAGCATGAACACTGACGAAATTCGCTCCATCTTTTTGAAGTTCTTTGAGGAAAAAGGACATACCGTTGTTCCCAGCGCCTCGCTGATACCCCGGGGTGACCCTACTTTACTGCTTACCAGTGCTGGCATGGTGCAGTTCAAGCCTTACTATCTGGGCGAGCTTGCGCCGCCCAATCACCGTTTGGCATCGTGTCAGAAGTGCTTCCGCACCACCGATATTGAGTCGGTAGGTGACTCCAGTCACCTCACCTTTTTTGAGATGCTGGGCAACTTCAGCATTGGCGATTACTTTAAGCAGGAGACAATCAACTGGTCGTGGGAGTTTGTTACCCAGCGATTGGGACTGCCGCCGGAGCGTTTGTGGGTAACTATTTTCCTTGATGATGATGAGTCTTTTCACTACTGGCGAAAACTGGGTATTCCCGAGGAGAAAATATGGAGGTTTGGGGAGGAGGATAACTTCTGGGGGCCAGCCGGCGATTCCGGACCCTGCGGACCCTGCAGCGAAATCCACTACGATTTCGGCCGGCAGTTCGGCTGTGGCAAGCCGGACTGCGGTCCCAACTGCGAATGCGGCCGCTTCTGTGAAATCTGGAACCTGGTGTTTGTGCAGTACCAT